>NZ_JBFUCB010000395.1:0-5734 GCF_056405435.1 Rhizobacter sp. P1_G5
GCATCGACGTGGGCGCGAAGTACGCCATCTACCAACTGCTCGACGAACTCGCCGCGCAAGGCATCGGCGTGGTGCTCATCAGCTCGGAGCTGCCCGAGATCCTGGGCATGACCGATCGGGTGGCGGTGTTCCATGCCGGGCGCATAACCGGCACGCTCGACACGCGCAGGACCTCACAGGAAGAAATCATGCATTTCGCCTCGGGCCGGCCGGCACGCGCGGCTGCATGACCAGGCCAGGCACCCCATGACCGACAAGCAGAAAGACCTGTTCCAGAAGTTCGCGGCGCTGGCGAGCCTGATCGCGCTCACGGCGGTGTTCTCGTTCGTGAGCGACTCGTTCCTCTCCGTCGGCAACGGCATGACGGTCGCGCTGCAGGTGACCTCCATCGCCTACCTCGGCATCGGCGCGACCTGCGTGATCATCACCGGCGGGATCGACCTGTCGGTGGGCGCCATCCTCGCGTTGGCGGGTGTCGTCGCCGCGCTGGCGGTGAAGGCGGGCCTGCCGGTGCCGCTGGGCATGCTGTGCGGGCTGGCGGTGGGGGCCTTGTGCGGGCTCGTCAACGGCCTGTGCGTGACCTTGCTCAGGCTGCCGCCGTTCATCGCGACGCTGGGCATGATGATGGTCGCGCGCGGCGTGGCGCTGCAGATCACCGATGCCAAGGCCATCGGCGGACTCGGCGAGGGGTTCGCGGCACTCGGCAACGGATCGCTGGGCCGCATCGTCAAGATCGGCGCCGATGGATTCCCGGACGTCGTGTTCCCGGGCATTCCCTACCCGGTGCTGCTGATGATCGCGCTGGCCGTCGCGGTGGCGGTGCTGCTCAACCGCACCACGCTCGGCCGCTTCATCTATGCCATCGGTTCGAACWCCGAGGCGGCGCGCCTGTCGGGCGTGGACGTGCGCGGCGTCACCGTCTTTGCCTACGTGCTGTCGGGAACGCTCGCGGGGCTGACGGGCTGCGTGCTCATGTCGCGCCTGGTCACCGCCCAACCGAGCGAAGGCCTGATGTACGAGCTCGACGCGATCGCCGCCGCGGTGATCGGCGGCACCTCGCTATCGGGTGGCGTCGGGACGATATCGGGCACCGTCATCGGTGCCTTCGTGATCGGCATCCTGCGCAACGGCCTGAACATGGGCGGCGTGTCCGCCTTCACGCAGCAAATCATCATCGGTCTGGTCATCCTGCTCACCGTGTGGATCGACCAGATGCGTCATCGCAGATGACACCTCACCGGCAGGCCCGCCCGGGAATTGGAGAGAGACAAGCTCGTTCATCAAGAGGACTGACATGAAAAAATTCCTGACCACCCTGTTCGCATCCACGTTCCTGTTCGCCGCATCTGCGGCATCGTCCGCAGACAAGGAGATCGCCGTCATCGTGAAGACCGCGAACTCGGATTTCTGGCAGAACGTGAAGAAGGGATCGATCGCCGCCGCCGGCGAACTCAAGGGCTACACCGCCAGCTTCCAGGGCGCGGCGTCGGACACCGATCTCGCCGGCCAGGTCGCGCTGGTCGAGAACGCCGTGAACCGCAAGGTGGCGGCCATCGTGCTCGCGCCGTCCGATCCCGATGCGCTGATTCCCGCGATGAAGAAGGCCTGGGAGGCCAAGATCCCGGTGATCCTGATCGACTCCGCGGCCAGCGACGCGGGCAAGGACTACTACCAGTCCTTCCTCGCCACGGACAACAAGAAGGCGGGCGAACTGTGCGCGCAGGCCCTGATCGCCAAGATCGGCACGACGGGCAAGATCGCGATCATGTCGTACACGGCAGGCTCCGGTTCGGAGATCGGCCGCGTCGGGGGCTTCCGCAAGTACATCGAGGCCCACTCGAAGCTGCAGGTCGTGGGCCCGTTCTATTCGAACTCGCAGATGGGAACGGCGTTGAACCAGACCACCGACGTGCTCGCGGCGAACGCCGACCTGAAGGGCATCTTCGGCGCCAACGAGCCGACCGCGATCGGCATGGGCCGCGCGCTCGTGCAGTCGGGCAAGGCGGGCAAGGTGGTGGCCATCGGCTTCGACGGCAACGGCGACCTGCAGGGCTTCATCAAGGACGGCACGCTCGAAGCCATCGCCGTGCAGAGCGCCTACCAGATGGGCCACCTGGGCGTGAAGACTGCGGTCGAAGCGAGCCAGGGCAAGAAGGTGCCGAAGTTCCTCGACACCGGCGTGGTGATGGTGACCAAGAAGAACATCGAGTCGACCGAAGCGAAGAACGTCCTGTACTGACCGACTCGAAGGGAGCGTCATGCTGACCGTGATCTGCGACACCCCGGGCACCTTGCGTGTCGTGGACAGGGAGATGCCCCTGCGCGGCGAAGGCGAGGTGCTGCTGCGGGTGCGGCGGGTGGGGGTGTGCGGTACCGACCTGCACATCTTCACCGGCCATCAACCCTATCTCGACTACCCGCGCGTCATGGGCCACGAGTTCTCCGGCACCGTGGCCGAAGCACCCGCCGGCAGTGCGCTGGCGGTCGATGACCCGGTGTTCGTGATGCCCTACCTGTCGTGCGGCCGCTGCATCGCATGCCGCCAGGGCAAGACCAACTGCTGCGTSGCCATCCAGGTGCTGGGCGTCCACCGCGACGGGGCCTTCACCGAGTACATCAGCGTTCCACAGGCCTTCGTTCACAAGGCAGAAGGCGTCACGCTCGACCAGGCGGCGATGCTCGAGTTCCTGGCCATCGGCGCACACGCCGTGCGGCGTGGCGACGTCCAGCCCGGCCAGCGCGTGCTGGTCGTCGGCACCGGGCCCATCGGCATGGCGGCACTGGCGTTCGCCGTCCTGCGCGGCGCCACCGTCACCGCGCTCGACACGCGCCGCGATCGCGTCGACTTCTGTTGCGAGCACCTCGGCGCGCATGCCGGCGTGACGATCGGCCAGGGCGACGAGGCGGAGCTGTCGCGGCTGACCGGCGGCGACTTCTTCGACGTCGTGTTCGACGCCACCGGCAACGCCCGCGCCATGGAACGCGGCTTTCGTTTCATCGCCCACGGCGGCAAGTACGTGCTGGTCTCCGTCGTGCGCGACGACATCGCCTTCGCCGACCCCGAGTTCCACAAGCGCGAGGCGACCCTGCTGGGCAGCCGCAACGCCACGATGGAGGATTTCGAGACCGTGCTCGCCGCCATGCGTGCGGGCAGGATCCCGCACGCGGCGCTGAACACGCACCGGCTCGCTCTCGCGAACCTGCCCGCCGACTTCGTGCAGCTGCTCGACCCGTCGCGGCGCGTGGTCAAGGCCATCGTCGAGTGCTGAGGGTTCGCACCATGGCATTGCCCATCCTTCAGTTCGGCACCGGCCGCTTCCTGCAGGCGCACGTGGACCTGTTCGTGTCGCAGGCGCTCGCGCGGGGCGAGGCCCTCGGAGGCATCGCCGTCGTGCAGACGACGGGCAGCGTGCAGAGCACGGCGCGAACGGCCGCGCTGGCCGGCGGCGCGGGCTATCCCGTCGAGGTTCGCGGCCTGCTCGACGGGCGCCGCGTGTCCGAGACCGTGCACGTCGACTCGGTGCGGCAGGCCTGGCATGCGGACACCCATTGGCCGCAGGTCATGGAGGCCGTCGCGACGGACGTCCGCGTCATCGTGTCGAACACGGGCGAACGCGGCTACGCGCTCGATCCCGCCGACGGGCTGTCCTTGTTGTCCGGTGCCGGCACGGCCGCGCCGCGCAGCTTCCCTGCGAAGCTGGCCGTGCTGCTGTATCGCCGCTGGCGGCATCAGCCGGGCGGTGGGCCGTCCCTGTTCCCGTGCGAGCTCGTGCCGAGGAACGGCGATGCGCTGCGTGCAGTCGTCTGCGAACTCGCGAAGGCGTGGCAGGCGCCGGCGTCCTTCATCGACTACCTGCACGACGAGTGCGTGTGGGTCAACTCGCTGGTCGATCGCATCGTGTCGGAGCCCCTCGTTCCGGTCGGCGCGGTCGCCGAACCGTATGCCCTGTGGGCGATCGAGCGGCAACGCGCAATGGTGCTGCCGTGCACACATCCGGCCATCGTCCTGACCGACGAACTGGGGCGCTTCGAGCGATTGAAGCTGATGCTGCTGAACCTCGGTCACACGTTTCTCGCCGAACGCTGGCTGGCCGGCGGGCGGCCGCGCGATGAAACCGTCCTGCAGGCCCTGGGCGATGCGTCGTTGCGCGCCGAGCTGGAAGCGGTCTGGAACGACGAGGTGATGCCGGTGTTCGACGCCCTCGGCGAAGGCCGCGAGGCGCGCGACTACCTCGCCGTCCTTCGCGATCGCCTGCTCAATCCGTTCCTTGCACATCGCCTTGCCGACATCGCGCAGAACCACGCGTCGAAGAAGCAGGCACGCATCGGCCTGCTGCTGTCCCATGCGGACAGGCTCGGACTGCCGCCGACGCAGACGAGGCTGAGAGCGGCCATGGCCACCGATGAGGAGCTGCATTCATGAAGCGAACCGGTGAGGGCAGGGGCCGGATGCTCGTCACGGGCGCGGCCGGCAAGGTGGGGCAGGCCTTTCTTGGGCGCGCGCTGCACGATCCGGCGTTCGACCGCTTCGTGTTTCGCGCCTTCACGCATCGACGGGCCCTCGAGGCGCACGATCGCCTCGAATGCGTGCAGGGCTCGATCCAGAACCGCGACGATGTCAACCGCGCCCTGGACGGCGTGACCCATGTGCTGCACCTGGCCACCAGCAAGGAAACGCCCGACGACGTCATGGACGTTGCCGTGAAGGGCATGTTCTGGCTGCTCGAGGCCTGCCGCAGCAGCCCGGGCTTCGAACAGTTCCTGCTCGTCGGTGGTGATGCAGGCGTGGGCCACTTCTTCTATCCGCACCCGGTGCCGGTCGTCGAGACACAGCCCCACAGCGCCTACCCCGGCTGCTATGCCTTGTCGAAGGTGCTCGAAGAAGTGATGCTGCAGCAGTACTTCGTCCAGTACGGCCTCAACGGCTGCTGCCTGCGCGCCCCCTGGATCATGGAGAAGGACGACTTCAGGTTCCAGCTGTCCTTCGGCCCCGATGTGTTCGGCGGGCCGCGCTGGTGCGATCTGGTGGGCGCCGAAGCAGCCGCCGCACATGTCGCCAGCGGTGCGGTGCCCGTGATGCTCGACGAGGCGGGCGTTCCGGTGCAGCGCAATTTTGTGCATGTGGACGACCTCGTCGACGCCATCTGCATCGCGGTCGATCACCCTCGGGCGCGGCAGCAGCTGATGAACATCGCCATGGACGAGCCGGTCGACTACGGCGTGCTGGGCGACTACCTCGCTCGCACGCGGGGCGTGCCGTTCGTGCCCGTCAGGACGACGTACCACTCGACCTGGCTCGACAACACCAAGGCCCGATTTCTTCTCGGCTGGCGGCCGAAGTACGACATGGCCAGGCTGGTCGAGACAGCCTGGTCGTATCGCCGCGCCCTCGACGACCCGCGCCAGGTCTGGTACCCGGGCTGAGGGCCGCGGCATCACCCGGACCCGGGTGGCATCCCGCCATGCCGGCCTGTCCTGTTCCATCGGAAGGAGACATCATGCAGATGAACAAGAGAACGCTGGTCGCCAGCCTGCTCGCCGCGGCGGGCTGGTCGCTCGCTCCCGGCTTGTGTGCGGCCGCGGGCAAGCGACTGGTGATCGGTTTCGCGCAGACCGGCGCGGAGAGCGAATGGCGCACGGCGAACACCGAATCGGTGAAGTCCGCGGCGAAGGCCGCCGACGTCGACCTGAAGTTCTCCGACGGGCAGCAGAAGCAGGAGAACCAGATCAAGGC
>NZ_JBFUCB010000396.1:0-5678 GCF_056405435.1 Rhizobacter sp. P1_G5
ACCGGCAGCATCGACCACTGGCACCCGGTGCCGAAGGCGGCGGCCTACTCGATCGAGGCGCAGTTCGGCTGGGACGAGCTGCCGCCGAAGCAGGAGGTGCCGGCGCTCGCGCAGGCGCCGGCGGAGGCAGGCGGTGGCGTGGGTGTGTCGCCCGCGTCCGAGGTGCCGCCGCAGGCGAACGCCGCGGTGTCGCCCAGCTCGCCGCGGCCGCCGTGGTCGGCCGCGCATCCCTACCTGAACCTGCACACGCTGAAGAAGCCGGTGCAGGCGACGGTGGCCGGCAACTTCCGGCTGACCGCGGCCGACGCCGAGGGCGACATCCACCACCTGGTGCTCGATYTCGGCACGCAGTTCTTTCCGTTGCTCGAGGGCCAGTCGATCGGCATCGTGCCGCCCGGCGTCGATGGCGCCGGCAAGCCGCACTACCTGCGCATGTACTCGGTCGCGAGCCCGCGCAGCGGCGAGCGCGAGGGCTACAACAACGTGTCGCTGACGGTGAAGCGGGTCACGAGCGACCATGACGGCCGGCCGGTGCACGGCGTCGCGTCGAACTACCTGTGCGACCTGCGCAAGGGCGACACGGTGCAGGTCTGCGGCCCGTTCGGCGACCGCTTCCTGATGCCCAACCATGCAGGCTCGAACCTGTTGATGGTGTGCACCGGCACCGGCGCGGCGCCGATGCGGGCGATGACCGAGCACCGGCGCCGGCTGATGACGGCGGGCAAGCCGGTCTACGGCGGGCTGATGCTGTTCTTCGGCGCGCGCCGGCCGGAGGAGCTGCCGTACTTCGGGCCGCTGACCAAGCTGCCGGCCTCGTTCATCGACACCTCGCTCGCGTTCTCGCGCGTGCCGGGGCAGCCGCGCCGCTACGTGCAGGACCTGATGCGCGAGCGCGCCGCCGACATTGCCCTGCTGCTGCGCGGCGACACCTGCCTCTACCTGTGCGGGCTGAAGGGCATGGAGACCGGCGTGCTGGACGCGCTGGCCGACATCTGCGCCGGGGCGGGGCTCGACTGGCCGCTGCTGCACCAGCGGCTGGTGGACGAGGGGCGCTTCCACGTCGAGACGTATTGAGGTGTACGGGTATTTGCTGCTGTGACCGGCGGCCATTTGCTTAAGACTCATAACCATCCAGGCTTCAACCACCTCCGGTCGTGAGCACCTCCCTGTTGAACGTTTCGAGTGACGGCCCGGTCACCCACGTGCGCCTGGCGCGCCCCGCCAAGCGCAATGCGCTGAACGATGCGCTGATCGCCGAGCTGCAGCGCACCTTCGCCGGCTTCGATGCCGGCGTGCGCGCCGTGGTGCTGAGCGGCGAGGGCACGCATTTCTGCGCCGGGCTCGACCTGTCGGAGCTCGGGGAGCGCAGCGCCGCCGAAGGCATCCTGCATTCGCGCTCGTGGCATGCCGCCTTCGAGCAGATCCAGTTCGGCCGTGTGCCGGTGGTCGCGGTGCTGCACGGCGCGGTGGTCGGCGGCGGGCTCGAGCTCGCGAGCGCAGCGCACATCCGCGTCGCCGAGCGCAGCAGCTTCTACGGCCTGCCCGAAGGCCAGCGCGGGCTGTTTGTCGGCGGCGGCGGCTCGGCACGCATCCCGCGATTGATCGGCGTCGCCCGCATGAGCGACATGATGCTCACCGGCCGCGTGCACGATGCCGAGGAAGGCCAGCGCATCGGGCTGTCGCAGTACCTGGTCGACGACGGGCAGGGACTCGCGACCGCGTTCGAGCTGGCGCGCAAGATCGCGTCGAACGCGCCGTTGTCGAACTTCGCGGTGATGCACGCGCTGCCGCGCATCGCCGAGCAGGGCCAGGCGGCCGGGCTGTTCACCGAATCGCTGATGGCCGCGATCGCGCAGGCCGACGATGCGGCCAAGCAGCGCATGCGCGACTTCCTCGACGGCAAGGCCGGCAAGGTTGCGAAGTCATGAGCACCGCGCTGCCTCGTTATCGACGGGTGGCGCTCGGCGGCTCGCTCTCCGCACGCTTCACGCCGCGTGACGACGGCAGCCTGCGCATCGCATCGACCGAACCGCTGCTGCCGCACCCGCTGCGCCTGACCGATCGCCTGCAGCAATGGGCCGCGAAGGCCCCCGACCGCACGCTCGCCGCGAAGCGCGACGCGCAAGGCATCTGGCGGCACCTGAGCTACCGCGATGCGGTGCACGGCGCGCGCAGCATCGCGCAGGCGCTGCTCGACATCGGGCTCGGCCCTGAGCGGCCGCTGGCCATCCTCTCCGACAACGACCTCGAACACCTGCTGCTGATGCTCGGCGCGATGTGGGCCGGCGTGCCGTGCGCGCCGATCTCGCCGGCCTATTCGCTGCTGTCGCAGGACCATGCGAAGCTGCGCCACATCCTCGGGGCGCTGACGCCGGGGCTGGTGTTCGCCGCGAACGGCAGCGCCTACGCGCGGGCGATCGATGCGGCGCTGCCGGCCGGAACACCGCTCACGCTCGCCACCGGCGCGGTCGAGGGCCGCCATGCGCTGCAGTTCGCCGACCTGCTCGCGACGACGCCCACCGACGCGGTCGACGAGGCGCACGCCCGCGTCGGCCCCGACACCATCGCGAAGATCCTGTTCACCTCCGGCTCGACGCAGGCGCCCAAGGGTGTGATCAACACGCAGCGCATGCTGTGCAGCAACCAGCAGATGATCCTGCAGTGCTTCCCGTGCCTCGGCGAGACGCCGCCGGTGCTGGTCGACTGGCTGCCGTGGAACCACACCTTCGGCGGCAACCACAACGTCGGGCTGACGATCTGGAACGGCGGCACGCTGTACATCGACGACGGCAAGCCGACGCCGGCGCTGATCGGCCACACGCTGCGCAACCTGCGCGAGATCGCACCCACCGTCTACTTCAACGTGCCGAAGGGCTTCGAGGAGATCGCCAACGCGCTGGAGCACGACGCCGCGCTGCGCGACACGCTGTTCAGCCGCGTGCAGATGTTCTTCTTCGCCGGCGCCGGGCTCTCGCAGCCGGTGTGGGACCAGCTCGACCGGCTGGCCGAGGCTGCCTGCGGCGAACGCATCCGGATGCTGACGGGGCTCGGCATGACCGAGACCGCGCCGTTCGCGATCTGCGCCAACGGCGGCGACGTGCGCTCCGGCCACATCGGCCTGCCGGCACCGGGCATCGAGCTGAAGCTGGTGCCGAGCGGCGACAAGGCCGAGCTGCGCTACCGCGGGCCGAACGTCGCGCCGGGCTACTGGCGCCTGCCGTCCACCGCGCACTTCGACGACGAAGGCTTCTACGCGAGCGGCGATGCGGTGCGCCTGGTCGACCCGGCCGACCCGCAGCGCGGCCTCGCGTTCGACGGCCGCATCGCCGAGGACTTCAAGCTCGCGACCGGCACCTTCGTGTCGGTCGGCCCGCTGCGCGCCCGCGCGATCGCGGTCGGCGACCCGTGCGTGCAGGACGTGGTCGTCACCGGACTGAACCGCAACGAGATCGGGCTGCTGGTGTTCCCGCGCGCCGACCGCTGCCGGGTGCTCGCGGGCTTGCCGGCCGATGCGCCGCTCGCCGAGGTGTTGGCCGCACCGCCGGTGCGTGCGTTCTTCCAGCACTGGCTCGACGCGCTGCACGACACCGGCACCGGCAGTGCGACGCGCGTCGCCCGTGCGTTGCTGCTGGCCGAGCCGCCGGCGATCGACCGGGGCGAGGTCACGGACAAGGGATCGATCAACCAGCGCGCGGTGCTGGCCTGTCGGGCCGCGCTCGTCGAGCAACTGCACGCCGGCAGCGCACCCGGCCTCTTCGTCCCCGCACGCGCATGAGCGAATCCCGCACCACCACGCACACCGTCGCCGTGAACTTCGGCGACTGCGACCCGGCCGGCATCGTCTTCTTCCCGAACTTCTCGCGCTGGATGGATGCGGCCTCGCTGTCGTTCTTCATGCAATGCGGCGTGCCGCCGTGGCGCGTGCTCGAGAAGACGCGCGGCATCGTCGGCACGCCGCTGCTGGAGATCCACACGCGCTTCATCCAGTCGGTCACCTACGGCGAGACGATCCAGATCGAGACCTGCATCGAGGCCTGGCACGGCAAGGCCTTCGTGCAGTTGCACCGCGTCATGCGCGACGGCGAGCTGGTCTGCGAGGGCCGCGAAACGCGCATCTTCGTGACCCGCGATGCCACCGGAAAACTGAAGTCCATGGCAGTGCCGGATGACATCCGCGCGCTGTGTCAGGCAGCATCACGACCCCGAACGGAGACACCCCCATGAAGCACCTGAAGACCTGGCTGGCCGCTGCCGCGCTGGCCACCCTCGCGGCCGGCGCACAGGCCGACGTGACGATCGGCGTCAGCGTCCCGCTGACCGGCCCGACCTCGGCGCTCGGCATTCCGAGCAAGAACGGCATCAGCCTGTGGCCCGCGACGATCGCCGGCGAGAAACTCAACGTGATCGTGCTCGACGACGCGACCGACCCGACCGTCGGCGTCAAGAACGCGCGCCGCTTCGTCACCGAGGACAAGGTCGACCTCATCGTCGGTTCGTCGGCGACGCCGATCGCGATCGCGATGTCGGACGTGGCGGCCGAGGCGCAGACGGTGCAGCTGGCGCTGTCGCCGATCCCGCTGCCCGAGGGCAAGGGTGCCTGGACCTTCCGGCTGCCGCAGTCGACCGCGGTGATGGCGATCCCGATCGTCGAGCACTGGAAGAAGACCGGCGTGAAGACCTTCGGCTTCGTCGGCTACGCCGATGCGTACGGCGAGGCCTGGCTGAAGGACATCACCGCGCAGGCCACCGCGGCCGGCATCAAGAGCGTCGGCGTCGAGCGCTTCGCGCGGGCCGACACCAGCATCACCGGCCAGGCCTTGAAGCTGGTCGGCGCGAACCCGGATGCGATCCTGATCGCGGCCTCGGGCAGCGGCGCGGCGATGCCGCACAAGGGCCTGGTCGAGCGCGGCTACCCGAAGGGCAGGATCTACCAGACGCATGGCGCGGCCACGCTCGACCTGATCCGCGTCGGCGGCAAGGACGTCGAAGGCTCGTTCGTCTCGTCCGGCCCGGCGCTKGTGGCGCCCAAGCTGCCCGACAGCAACCCGAGCAAGGCGATCGGCATGCGCTTCATCGAGCAGTACGAGAAGGCGTTCGGTGCGAAGAGCGCGAACCAGTTCGGCGCGCATGCGTTCGATGCGGCGATCGTGCTCGAGAAGATCATCCCGATGGCGCTGAAGAAGGCCAGGCCCGGCACGAAGGAATTCCGCGCCGCGCTGAAGGAGGCGCTGGAGACGGCCGGCCGCATCCCGGTGTCGCAGGGCGTGCTGAACTACACCGCGGCCGATCACTTCGGCTTCACGCCCGACACCGGCGTGCTGCTGAAGGTCGTCAACGGCGACTGGGAAGTCGTCAAGTGACGCTGATCTGCCGCTGATGGACCTCTCGATCGCGGGCATCCTGCTGCTCGACGGCGCGACCAGCGGTGCGGTCTACGCGCTRCTGGCGCTCGCGCTGGTGCTGGTGTTCGCGGTCACGCGGGTGATCTTCATCCCGCAGGGCGAGTTCGTCGCGTACGGCGCGCTGACGCTCGCGATGCTGCAGATGGGCAAGCTGCCCGGCACGGTGTGGCTGCTGGCCGCGCTGGCCGTGCTGGCGGCGCTGCGCGATGCGGTCGCGGCCGCGCGCGAAGGCCGGGCCGCCGGCCGCATCGTGCGCGATGCCGGGCGGTCGCTGGC
>NZ_JBFUCB010000397.1:0-5671 GCF_056405435.1 Rhizobacter sp. P1_G5
AGCGAAAGACGGGTCGCTGGTACCTCACGCCGCCGCGGCGATGGTCTCACGCCGCGGCAACCGTGTGAACGCCAGCGCCGACAGGAAGGCCCCGATGCCCAGCGCGAACGCGCCGATGAAGAGCCACGCATAGCTGGACCACGCGTCGTAGATCAGCCCACCCAGCACCGGCCCCAGCGCCATGCCGAGGCTGCTGGCCATCGTGATGCTGCCGATCACCGTGCCCATCATGCGCAGCGGGAAATTCTCGCGCGCCAGCACGGCGAACAGCGGCATCACGCCCGCATAGGTGAAGCCGAACAGCGCAGCGACGGTGTAGAAGCTCCCCAGCTCGCGCGCGGACACGTAGCCCAGCACCACGATCGCCTGGGCGAGCAGCGCCAGCACCAGCACGCGCGCGGCTCCGAAGCGGTCGCCCAGCAGCCCGAACACGAGGCGCCCACCCAGGCCCGCGAGCCCTTCCAGGCTGTAGATCGACACCGCCGCCATCAGCGGGATGCCGCAGGTGACGGCGTAGCTCACCGTGTGGAAGATCGGCCCCGAGTGGGTGGCGCAGCTCAGGAAGCTCGTCAGCACCAGGATCAGGAACGGCGCGGAGCGCATGGCCTGCCCGACGGATGTGGCCGGCTGCTGCGCCGCGCCCGGTGCTGCTGCGGCCGGCGCTTGGGCGAGCGCCGGCGGGCGGCGCACCAGCAACGCCACGGGCAGCATGATGGCCGCGGCCAGGGCCGCGATGACCTGCAGCGCGGTTCGCCAGTCGTGGCCCTGCACCAGCCACGCGGCCAGCGGCGACATCGTCATCGGCGCCATCCCCATGCCGGCCGACACCAGTGACACCGCCAGGCTGCGCCGCGTGTCGAACCACCCGGTGACGCACGCCATCATCGGCGCGAAGATCGCCGCCGCGCTGAAGCCAACGACCGCGCCGAACGACAGCTGGAACGCGAGGAGCGATGTCGCCAGGCTGGACAGCGCGAGCCCGGTGCTGAGCAGCACGGAACCGGCCAGCACCACGATGCGCGGGCCCACGCGGTCGCAGAGCCAGCCCCAGGCGATGCTGCCGAGCGCGAGCGCCCCGAAGGCCAGCGTCATCGCGGTGGAGATCCCGGTGGTGGACCACCCTGTGTCCTGTGCGATCGGCCGCAGGAACACCGGCAGCGAGAACAGCCCGCCGATTGCCACGCAGCCGAGCACGCCACCGGCGGCCACGATGATCCAGCGATAGTGCGCGCGCAGCGCATGGGTCCAGGAATGCATGATCCGGTCCTTTGTCGATTCGACGTGATCTGAAGCGGCGTGATGCCTGCATCAGGGCGTGCCGCCGCACTCCGGCCCGTCGAGCTGGCGTACCTCGCACTCGACGTCCCAATCGGTGCCGTGCACCTGGAGGAAGCGCCGCGTCAACTCGACGGCCTCGGCCTTCGACTGCGCCTCGAGGATCGCGTAGCCCCCGATGACCTCCTTGGCCTCGGTGAACGGGCCGTCGATCACCGTGAGCCTGCCGCCGCGGTGAAGCCGCACGCGCACGCCTTCGGCGGTGGGCCGCAGGCCGGCGGTGCTCACCAGCTGCCCGGTGCGGGTCAGCTCCTCGATCAGCCGGCCCATGTCGGCCATCAGCTGCTCGCTGGGCACGTGGCCGGTGGTTTCGTCGATGCGGATCATCGAAAGGAATCGCATGGTCGGGTCTCCTGGGGCGTGGCGCAGCGGAACGATTCCGCCGCCTTACCCCGCGACGAATGGAGACCGGCCGAATCGACAATCTAGGCACCTCGACGCCTCCGCATAAACGTTTTTTCTGATGAATGGCGTTTTCTAATCAAAATCTGCGGAAAATAATCAAAGTCGATCGAAACTGCGGGGATCTAAGTGGCCGATTGGATCGGATACCAATGGCTAGCTGAGCGCTATGGCGTCTCGCCGGTCCAGGCATTCCGGACGGATAGCAGCATTGCCAAGTCTCGCGCCACGGTGCGCGAGGATGGGCATGTGCATCAGCAATACCTACCTGCTGCGCGGCCTGCGGACACCTTGGCGGGCCACCTGACCTTTGCCCTGAAACGCGAGGGTGTCCACCTGGAGTTCCTGGCGCGCTTGTTCCGCGTGCTGCCGGTGGCGGATCTGGCGGCTTGGGTGGCGAGTGAGCCGACGGGCCAGTACGCGCGCCGTGCCGGATTCTTCTATGAGTACCTGACTGGAGAGCACCTGGCGTTTCCGGGCGTGGTCGCCGGCAACTACGTCGCGGCGCTGGACGACGAGGCCTACCTCACCGCCAGCCACCCCACCAACAACCCGCGTTGGCGTGTGCGCGACAACCTGCCCGGCACGCGCGACTACTGCCCGCTGGTGCTGCGCACGCCACGCGTGCAGCAGGCCGAGCGGTACGACTGCGCAGAACACCTGGCGGACCTGGAGGTCGAGTTCGGTGCCGATCTGCTTCTGCGCAGCGCGGTCTGGCTGACGATCAAGGAAAGCCGGGCCAGCTTCGCGATCGAGCATGAAGAGCAGCACGTCGATCGCGTGCGGCGTTTCGCCTCCGCGATGGAGGAGCGCTGTGGGCAGGGCGAGGACCCGCTTTCGGAAGGCGCACTGGGCGAACTGCAGTCCCAGATCCTCGGACCCCGTGCGACGCGCTACGGCGTGCGCCGTTCGCCGGTGTTCGTCGGCGAGGTGGATGGCTTCACCGAGGTGATTCACTACATCGCGCCGCACTGGGACGAGACGGCGGCATTGCTGTCGGGCTTGCGCGGCTTTGCGGCGCGCACGACAGGCGCAGCCGCGCTGCTGCGTGCCGCCGTGCTGTCGTTCGGCTTCGTGTACATCCACCCCATGTCCGACGGCAACGGCCGGATATCGCGCTTCCTGGTCAACGATGTGCTGCGGCGCGATGGCGCCATCCCCGCGCCTTTCATCCTTCCGGTGTCGGCAACGATCACGAGCAGCGTCGTTCAGCGGCGCGGCTACGACCAGGTGCTGGAACTGTTCTCGCGACCGTTCATGCGCAAGTACGCCCAGGCCTGGCGCTTTGGCGCGGAGCAAGTGGCCGAGGACGGTGTGCACCACCACCTGCAATTCGATGCTTGGCAGGACGCGCTGCCCGCCTGGCGCTACCCGGACATGACCGACCACGTCGAGTACCTGGCCCAGGTGGTTCAGTTGACCATCGAGCAGGAGATGCGCAAGGAGGCAGGTTATCTGCGCAGCCTGCGCATGGCCCGCGAGCGCGTCAAGCAGGTCATCGAAGGGCCCGATGGCGACATCGATCGGATCATCCGTTCAGTGCGGGAGAACGGCGGCAAGGTGTCGAACAAGCTGCTGAGGGAAATACCCGCGCTGGCAGACGAAGCCCTGGCCGCAGAACTCGTGGCAGCCATCCAGGCAGCGTTTGCGCCTTCGTGACAACTCAGCCCGCCAGCCCCTTCATCTGAGCGTACAGATCCGCCTTGCCCTCGAACCCGATCCCCGGCAGCTCGGGCAACGTGACATACCCGTTGTCGACCTGCACGCCATCGGGGAAGCCGCCGTAGGGCTGGAACAGGTCCGGGTACGACTCGTTGCCGCCCAGGCCCAGGCCGGCCGCGATGGCCAGCGACATCTGGTGCCCGCCATGCGGCACGCAACGCGATGCCGACCAGCCATGCGCCTTCAGCATCTCCAGCGTGCGCAGGTACTCGACCAGCCCGTAGCTGAGCGCGCAGTCGAACTGCAGCCAGTCGCGGTCGGGCCGCATGCCGCCGTAGCGGATCAGGTTGCGCGCATCCTGCATCGAGAACAGGTTCTCGCCGGTGGCCATCGGCCCGGCATAGTGCTGCGCCAGCTCGGCCTGCAGGGCATAGTCGAGCGGATCGCCTGCTTCCTCGTACCAGAACAGGTCGTACTGCGACAGCGCCTTCGCATACGCGACGGCAGTCTTCAGGTCGAAGCGCCCGTTCGCGTCGACCGCCAGCTTCTGCCCCGGCCCGAGCAGGCGCAGCACGGCCTCGATGCGCTTGCAGTCTTCGGCCAGCGATGCGCCGCCGATTTTCTTCTTCACCACCGAGTAGCCGCGGTCGAGGTAGCCGCGCATCTCGCGCTCCAGCCCTTCCAGGCCCTGGCCCGGCCAGTAGTAGCCGCCCGCCGCGTAGACGAACACCTTGCGGTTGGCGCGGCCGGTGCCGTAGCGCTCGGCCAGCAGCTGGAACAGCGGCTTGCCTTCGATCTTCGCCACCGCGTCCCACACCGCCATGTCGATCGTGCCGACCGCCACCGAGYGCTCGCCGTGGCCGCCGGGTTTCTCGTTGGTCATCATCGTGGCCCACACCTTGTGCGGATCGATGTTGTCGCGTTCCGCATCGAGCAGGCTGGCCGGATCGGCCTCCTGGATGCGCGGCAGGAAGCGTTCGCGCATCAGCGCACCCTGGCCGTAGCGCCCGTTGGAATTGAAGCCGTAGCCGATCACCGGCTTGCCGTCGCGGATCACGTCGGTGACCACGGCGACCAGGCTCAGCGTCATCTTCGAGAAGTCGATGTATGCGTTGCGGATGCTGGACTGGATGGGCTTGGTCTGTTCGCGGATCTCGATGATCTTCATGGGGGGTTCCTGGGGAGTGTTCAGCGCGGCAGCGAGGCGCCGCCGCAGATCTGGATGTCCTGGCCGGTGATGGCCGCCGCCGCGGGCGAGAGCAGGAAGCCCACCAGCGCGGCGATCTCGTCGGGACGGATGAGCCGCCCGATCGGCGGCAGCACGGGCGCGGCGGCCTGCCGGGCGGGGTCGTCGGTCATCGCCGTCTGCGTGGCCGCGGGCGACACCACGTTGACCGTCACGCCGTGCGCCACTACCTCGGCGGCCCAGCTGCGCGACAGGCCGGCCAGCGCCGCCTTGGTCGCCGCGTACTGGCTGCGGCCGGCCTTGCCCTGCGCGACGCGGCTGCCGATCAGCACGACGCGGCCATGCCCCGCGGCCGCCATGGCCGGCAGCAGCCGGTTGCCGATGCGCTCGGCGGCATCCACATGCAGGCGCCACATCAGTTCGCCGTCGGCAGCCTGCAGGCTGCCGAGGCTGCCCACGCGCAGCACACCGGCGGCATGCACGAAGGCCTGGGCGTGGGCCAGGTGCTGCACCGCGGCGTCGGTCGCCGCGCCGTCGGCCAGGTCGACGCGCAGCGCGTGGAAATGCAGGTGCTCGAGCGTCGCCGGCCCCAGGTCGAGGCCGCTGACGAGCCAGCCGTCTTCCAGCAAGGCCTGCGCGATCGCCCGCCCGATGCCGGAACTGCTGCCGGTCACGACCGCATGGCGTTCACTCGGCACGGATCTTCCCCTCGGTCACGATGCGCTGCGACAGCGCCATGTCGTCCTTCTGGAAGCGCACGAAGTCGTCGATCGAGCCCGGCGTCAGCAGCAGCCCCTGCGGCGTCAGCTGCTCGCGCATGTCGGTGCCCAGCGCCTTGTTGACCTCGGCATTCAGGCGCACCGCGATCTCCTTCGGCAGGTTGGCCGGGCCCCACAGGCCGTACCAGCTGTAGAACTCGTAGCCCGGCACCGTCTCGCCGACGGTCGGCATGTCGGGCTGGCTGGGCACGCGGTTCTTCGAAGTGACGGCCAGCACCTTCAGCTGGCCCGCCTTCGCGAACGAAGCCGAGCCGAGGATCGGGTCGATGAAGGCATCGACGCTGCCGCCGATCAGGTCCTGGTAGGC
>NZ_JBFUCB010000398.1:0-5656 GCF_056405435.1 Rhizobacter sp. P1_G5
GTCTCGCCCGGCGACACGGTGTACCTGCGCGCCGGAACCTACACCTACACCGCCGGTGTCAACACCTGCGCCAGCCGGCAGGACACCGTCAACGCGATCACGCTGGACAAGAGCGGGACGCCGCAGGACCCGATCCGCTACTGGGCCTATCCCGGCGAGAAGCCGGTCTTCGATTTCTCCGGAATGACCGACGACTGCCGCATCAAGGGCTTCAACGTGACCGGCAGCTGGGTCCACCTCAAGGGACTCGAGATCCGGGGCGTACCGCAGAACAACAACCTGAACCACGAATCGTGGGGCGTCTGGATCTCGGGCAGCCACGACATCTTCGAGCAGCTCGACACGCACCACCACATGGGGCCGGGACTGTTCATCCACGACGGCAGCGACAACCTGGTGCTGAACACCGATTCGCACCACAACTACGACCCGCTGACGTCGAATGGCGCGGGCCAGAGTGCCGACGGCTTCGGCGCCCACATCTCGGCCAACCATCCCGGCAACGTCTTCCGCGGCTGCCGCGCCTGGTGGAATTCCGACGACGGGTTCGACCTCATCAACGCCTACTCGCCCGTCACGATCGAGAACTCCTGGGCCTGGCTGCAAGGCTACCTGCCCGGCACGACCACCCCGGTGCCTGCGGGCAACGGCAACGGCATCAAGGCCGGCGGCTACGGCGGCGTGTACGTCGACAACGCGGTGAAGCACACGGTGCGCTTCTCGGTGGCCTTCAGCAACAAGGCGGCCGGCATCTACGCCAACCACCATCCGCTGGCGAACGACTATTTCAACAACACCAGCTACGGCAACCACCCCGACTACGACATGCTCGGTATCCGTGCGGACGGGGCGGCGGTGGGGCTTGGCACGCTCAGGAACAACATCGCCTTCACGGGCATGCTGCTGTCCCATGTCGACGGCACCGACGCCCAGTTCAACTCATGGAACCTGGCCGTGACGCTGTCCGATGCCGAGTTCCAGAGCGTGTCGACCGCCGGATGGGATGCGCCCCGGCAGGCCGACGGCAGCCTGCCCGTGCTGCCGCAGCTGCGCTTGGCGCCGACCAGCGGCCTGATCGACAAGGGCGTCGACGTCGGGCTTCCGTTCACCGGAAGTGCACCGGATCTCGGAGCGTTCGAGCGTTGACGAAGGAAGGTGGCTCAGAATCCGGACTCCACCTCATCTGAAGGAGTCATCGGCATGCCCGTTTTCAGCCCGGCGCAGTTCGTGAGCGAGGTCAACCCGGTCGAAGGCTCTTCGGAGCCGAACCAGACGCTGTGGATCAGCGAAGCCGGCGCACTCACGCAGTTCGGTGCCTTCATCGAAGTCCTGCAACCGGGGTGTCGGTCGTCCATCAAGCACTGGCACAGCGCCGAGGACGAAATGGTCTATGTCCTCGCCGGCGAGATCACGGTGGTCGAAGGCAGCACCGAGACGGCCATGCGTGCCGGCGACGCGGCCACCTTCAAGGCCGGCGTCGCCATCGGGCACTACCTGGAGAACAGGAGTTCCGGCCCGACGCGATGCCTGGTCGTGGGAACGCGAGCCCCCGTCGATCGAATCACCTACCCGGACCACGATCGGGTCTGTCTGCGTGATCGCTCGCTGCCGGACGACATCTGGACCGATGCCGCAGGTCAGCCTGCCGAATCGAGGCTCGCGCTGGTGAACGCCGGATAGGACGCCGGCTTGTAGTTGTTGAGGTTGCCGAGGAAATTGTCGTCACGCAGCGGGATGCTGGCCGAGCCGTAGTCGAAGGCATCCAGCTTCGCGCGCATCTGGGCGTTGCTCAGGCCGTCGCCCCAGAGCACCTGCCAGCTGACGATGTTGGGCGTGACGAACCGGCCGTAGCCGTTCTCGGCGACCTCGCCCGACTTGGCGAAGCGCATCGCGTGCGTCAGCGCGCCATCCTTGTGGTAGACGATCTTCAGGTGGCCGTCCTGCTGGTCCAGCGTGCCGATCTCCTGGTTGTAGAGCTTGCCGTGCGCGCTGTAGCCGCCATGGGTGACCACGCCGTTCTTCGTCCAGACGGCAGCGTGCTCCCAGTCATGCCGGTGGCCGCCGCCCAGCGCGCTGATCTGGTCCTTCAGGAAGTACAGCGCGTAGAAGTGCCCGCAATAGATGTCGCCGCCGCTGCGGACGCAGGCGTGGCGGTGCAGCGTGTTGGACGTGTCCAGGAAGTTGCCGGGCCGGCAGCCGCCGGTGATGCTGCCGGACGGCTTGAGCCCGCCGTTCTGCTGGCCCTGCCGGCTGATGCCGGCGCTGGGCAGGCAGCCGTCGGTATCGAAATCGAACACCGGGTAGCTCGCGCGGATGTCGACGTTGGCGGGCAGCGCCGCGTCCAGGCGGTAGAAGTCGTCCGCCATGGCGGTGGCGGCGAGCAGCAGGCCGAGGGTCGCAGTGCAGGCAGTTCGAATCATGGTGCAGGGCAGGGAAGTGGAGAGGCTCCCATGCTGGCCGGCAACTGTGTCGTCGACATGACGCGACCCGTGGCGACCCGCGCTAGAAGCCCATGCGCTTCAGGTCGAACGGCAGGAAGGCCTGGCCGCTGCGGTTCTTCACGCTCGGCAACTGCGCGACGCGCTCGCGCCATTGCAGCAGGGCGCTGTGTTCTGCTGGCACCCCGAGCCCGGCGGCGTCGGCGAACATCAATCCGGCGAACAGCGTGATGTCGGCCATCGAGAAGGCGTCGCCGGCCAGGAAGTCCTGGTCGGCCAGCACGTCGTCGAAGTACTTCATGCCGGCCTTGGCTTTCTCGGCTTCACGCTGGCCCATCTCGGCGCGGCCCTGCCAGTCGGGGCTCTTGAAGGCCTGCAGCGCATCACCCAGTCCCGGCGTGGCGTGGTGGAAGTACAGCCCGACCGGGTCCAGCACATAGGCCTCGGCGCGCCGCTGCATCATGTGGATCAACGCCTTCTCGCGCGGCGTGCGGCCGGTCAATGTCGGCTTGCCGTCGAGGTTGTCGAGGTATTCGGTGATGGCGGTGGACTCGGAGATGAACGTGCCGTCGTCGAGTTCGAGCACCGGCAGCACGCCCGATGGGTTCTTCGCGAGGAAGTCCGGTTGCTTGTGCTCGGCGCCGATCAGGTCGACCGGAACGAACTCGAACTGCGCGTCGAGCCCTTTCTCCGCCAGGACGATGCGGATGCGGGCGGGGTTGGGAAAGCCGGGGCGGTCATGGATCTTCATGGTGAGGTTTCAAATCAGGTTGATTGACTATCTATCGATCGATAGGTAAGCGGCGGACTGTAGGTGGAGTGATGCTCGTTGTCAATCTGATCTACTGATAGGTAGTGTGATAAAGTGAGCCCATGAGCACAGACCCGCGCACGGACACCCGAGAGAGCATCCTGCAGGCGGCCCGCTTGGTGGTGCAGGCGCACGGCTACAACGTGCTGAGCTTTCGCGAACTGGCGAAAGAGGTCGGCATCAAGAGCGCCAGCGTGCACTACCACTTCCCGACCAAGGGCGACCTGGCGGCCGCGCTGGCGAGCCGGTATGTCGACGAGGCGGTTGCGTTCCTCGACGAGCTGCGCGCCTCGTCCGCGGACCACGGGCAGCGGATGGAGGCCTACACCGCGATCTTCCGCAGGGCGCTGGAGAACGACAACCGCATGTGCCTGTGCGGGATCCTGTCGGCCGAGTACCGCGACCTGCCGGATGCCGTGCGCGTGGAGGTGGATCGGTTCACCTCGGTGAACACGCGCTGGCTGGCCGAGGTGCTGGCCGAGCGGCATCCGCGGAAGAACCCGCTGGACTTGACCTCCCGGGCGCTCGCGATCTTCGCGGCCATCGAAGGCGCCCAGCTGGTCGCCCGGGGGCGCGGCGACGTGAAGGTCTTCGACGAGATCGTGTCGGCCTACGCCGCGGCGGGGCTGTTCGACTGAGCTGGTGTTCGGTCGTTGATCGAAAGGTCGTCAACGGGTAGCGTTACCCAACCTGACTTCCAGCTGATCCCACGGGATGTCGCAGCGCTCGTGTTGTTCCGGCCAGTCTCGGGGATCCACCAGGAGGTCCTCGGGCGAACCCACATGCAGTGGACGACCGGATGATTGGCTGCTGAGCACGTATCCGCTCTTTGGCGCTCTGACGAGCGTGAGCATGGACAGCGGCTTGAATCTGCTGGTCAGCGGATCTTGTCCGTCGAGGCCCAGCGTCTGGCTCTCATGGTCGTAGACGGCGAGCACGTTGTCCGAGGCACTGCGGAGCATGTAGATCAGTCCGCCGTGCTCCGGCTCCTGAAAGCGTTTGGCCTCGGCGAACTCATACCGTTCTTCGATCACCTTGGAACTTGCCAGGTCGTCGCGCAACAGGGGCCGGTGGTCCGTCAGGGATCGAGTCCACAGGACGCTCGACGTGACGGCGTAGAGCGCACAGATCGGGACGGCCAATCCGATGACCCACCGCGATGCGGAGCTGTACAACCCGAKGTCGACGGAGAGTGCCTTTCCAAGGGCCCAGCCGATGACGAGCCAGATGACGACAACGCTCAGCAGGCTGGCCGCCCACAAGACAAAGGCGTTCTCGGCACCATGCTTCCAACGGGTCGCAGCCGAAGGCAACCTGACCAGCAGGCTTTCAATCGCCGCACGCTCCTCCACGGTGGCTTCGCGCAGGAGAGTCTGGTCCTGCATCGGCAGGTCCGTCATGACAGCGAGGGCTCCCGGTCGCGCTCGGGCTGCACACCCAGCGGCAACACGGACAGCGTGACGCCGTCCAGCGTGAGCACCAGGCCCAACTGCCCGCCCACCTGCACGACGCTGCAGGCGGTCGCGGGCGATGTCGATGCAGCTTCGACGGCCATGGCAGGCATCCCCATCGACGCGTTGACCGGCGGCTGGCGCAGCAGCGCCCACAGCGTGTGCGGATCGCGCAGCTGCAGCGACTGCAGGTACACCCGGAAGACGGCCTCTTCGCCCGCGGCCGGTTCGGGGCGAGGCCGCGATTCCGCTGCGCGACCCGCTTGCCGCAGCCGCAACAGCGCCCGCCGCAACTGCTGTCGGCTGCCGGGTTCGGACCTGCCGCCGGCCCGCGCGATCTCGGCGTGGTCGATCTCGAACACCTCGTGCAGCAGCACCGCGGCGCCGTCTGCCGGCGTCAGATGGGCCGCGAGCAGGCGCAGGGCCTGGGCCGCCTCTTCCGCCAGCGCCGCATCCATCTCGGCCGAAGGCGAGGATGAGGACGAGGCCGTGTCGCCGGCGTTCATCTCCGCCTCCAGCCAGTGCTGCATCCATTGGCGCCGGCGCAGGCGGTCGATCGCCAGGTTGCGCACCACGGTGAGCAGCCAGGCCTGGGCGGCGTTGAGCGCTTCGGTGTCGGCCTCCAGCGCACGGACGTAGGCGTCCTGCACGGCATCCTCGGCGTCCGCCGGGCCCAGCAGGCGGGTGGCTGCGCGCACCAGCCGACGGTGGTCGGCATCGATCAGGGCTTGCTTGCGTTCGTCGTGCATCGGCGCAGCTTGCCACAGCCCGGCCACGGGTCGGTGTCACGCCAGCCTCGCCTCGTTCGTCAAGGCAGTTCAACCACGAGGATCCCACGATGGAAACCCCTGACACCGTGTCGCCCTCCGGCGCCACCGAGCCCCGCACCTCCTACCTGGAGGAGAAGGCCTTCAAGGCCCGCACGCTGCTGATCTTCGGCACCGTCACCGACGTGA
>NZ_JBFUCB010000399.1:0-5654 GCF_056405435.1 Rhizobacter sp. P1_G5
GCAGGTCGCCGCCCGCGTCGACGAGGCCGAATCGCTGGCCGACGCCCTGCACGGCGCTGCCGGGCTGCTGGCGCAGGGCCTGCAGGCCGAGGGCCACGCGGTGCTGCGCGTGCTGTCCGTCGCCGGCGACGCCGCCCAGCTGCAGGCCTGGCAGCAGCCCGAGGATCCGCATTCCGGCCGCTTCACCGTCCACCCCCGGCTCAGCGCCACCGGGCGGGCGGTCGCCGAAGGCCGCATCTGCCTGGCACCGATGCACGGCTCTGCCGCCAGCGTGATGGCGCTGCCGGTGCGCGGCGGCATCACCACGGCTGCCGTGCTGGAACTGCACGGCGTGCCGGCACAGCGCGACCTGACGGCGTTGCGCCGGGTGCTCGAGACGGTGCAGCGGCTGCTCGACCTGCGCAGCGCGCGCCCGGATGCCCCAGCCGACGCCCAGGCGCCCGCCACGGTCCCGATCCCGATCCCGATCCCGATCCCGATCCTGCTGCCCACCACGCCGGCGCCCGCCACGCCCGAGCCCGAACTGCTGCAGCTGCTGATGGAGAACCTGCCGGCCAGCCTGTTCGTGCTGAACCCGATCGACCGCCGCATCGTCGCGCTCAACACCCACGCCGAGCGCGAGTTCGCCAAGGGCCGCGAGCAGGTGCTCGGCAAGACCGTGCGCGATGCCTTCGGCGGCGATGTCGCGCTGCTCGGCGAGCCGGCCATCGCGCGGGCGCTGGCCGAGCAGGGCACCATCGAGAGCGAGGTCGAGGTGCCGGGCGAGGGCGGCACCCGCATCGTCAGCGCCCGCTGCTTCGCGCTGCGCCATGCCGACGGCACGCCGCGGCTGGTGATCGTGCTCGCGCGCGACGTGACCCGCGAGCGCCGCGCCGAGCGCGAGCTGCACGAGTCGCAGAACCGGCTGCGCGAGTTCGCGCACACGGTGGAAGACAGCCTGTTCGTCACCAACCCGGCGCGCGACCGCTTCCACTTCCTCGCCGAGAGCAGCTACGACACCTGGGGCACGCCGCAGGACGAGTTCGAGCGCACGCCGAACTCCTTCCTGTCGCGCGTGCTGCCGGAAGACCGCCACCTGCTGGCGGCCCGCCGCGAGCTGGAGGAACAGCTGCAGCCGGCCGACATCCGCGTGCGCATCCAGCATCCGGTCAAGGGCGTGCGCTGGCTGCGCTCGCGCACCCGCTCGCGCCGCATGCCCGACGGCGAGCTGCGCGTGTACGGCCTGGTGTGCGATGTCACCGAGGAGCTGGAGCACGAGAACGAGCTGAAGCGCGCGCGCGACATCGCCGAGGCCGCCAGCCAGGCCAAGAGCCAGTTCATGGCCAACATGAGCCACGAGATCCGCACGCCGATGAACGGCATCCTCGGCATGACCGAGCTGCTGCTGGGCACCGCACTGAACGACCGCCAGAAACGCTTCGCGCAGGCGGTGTACCGCTCCGGCGAGGCGCTGCTGGAGATCATCAACGACATCCTCGATTTCTCGAAGATCGAGGCCGGGCGGCTGGAGCTGGCGCCGGTCGATTTCTCGCTGCGCTCGGTGGTCGAGGACACGCTCGAGCTGCTCGCGCCGCGCGCGCACGAGAAGGGCCTGGAGCTGAGCTTCCGCGAGGAACCCGGCATGCCGAGCCACGTGCACGGCGACCCGCTGCGGCTGCGCCAGGTGCTGACCAACCTGGTGGCCAACGCGATCAAGTTCACCGAAGCCGGCGAGATCGTCGTCGACGTGCGCATGCCGATGCCGGCGCAGTCGGCCGACCGCGCGCTGTGGCTGGAGTTCGAGGTGCGCGACACCGGCATCGGCATCGAGGACGAGGTGCTGCCGCGCCTGTTCAGCGCCTTCACGCAGGCGCATGGCGGCATGTCGCGCCGCTACGGCGGCACCGGGCTGGGCCTCGCGATCTCCAAGCAGCTGGTCGAGCTGATGGGCGGCGACATCGAGGTGCAGAGCTCGCCGGGCATCGGCTCGCGCTTCATCTTCAGCATGCCGATGGCGCCTGCCGACAGCGCCGGCGGCGACACCACGTCGCCGGGGCTCGACGTGACGCAGATGCCGGCCCTGCGCGTGCTGGTGGTCGAGGACCACGAGACCAACCGCACCGTGCTCGACAACATGCTCGGCGCCTGGGGCATGCAGGTGGTGCTGGCCGAGGACGGCCGGCAGGCGCTGGCGATCCTGTCGGGCGCGACGCCGGTCGACCCCCGCTTCGACCTCGCGCTGGTCGACATGCACATGCCGCGGCTCGACGGCATGGGCCTGGCCCATGCACTGAAGGCGCTCGGCCCGGAGCGCCCGGGCAGCGGCATGAAGATGATCCTGCTGTCGTCGGTGTCGTCGCCGGACGACGTGCGGGCGGCGCACCGCGCCGGCTTCGACCGCTTCGTCGCGAAGCCGGTGCGCAAGGCCGAGCTGCGCCAGGCGATCCTGGGCATCTCCAGCCACCGCGCCGATGCGACGCGCTTGACGCCCCGGCTGAACGCACAGATCCTTGTCATCGAAGACAATCCGGTCAACCAGGAGGTCATCGGCCAGATGCTCCGGGCGCTGGGGTGCCAGGTCCAGGTCAGCGCCTCGGCGCTGGAGGGTTTGAAGGCGTTGTGCGAGCGGCGCTTCGATCTCGTGCTGATGGACATCCAGATGCCCGGCATGGACGGCGTCGAGGCGTTGAACTGGTTCCGGCGCAGYCGCTCGGGACGGTTCAACTTCCTGACGCCGACCGAAACGCCTGTGATCGCCGTGACGGCCAATGCCCTGGGAGGGGATGAAGAACGGTTCCTCGAACTCGGTTTCGACGACTATCTGTCCAAGCCATTCCGCCAAAGCCAACTGCTCGCCATGCTTTCCAAACGATTGCGCCCCGCGGCGCCTGTGGATCCCGACAGCTCGCCCACCGGCGGCGTGGGCGCTCCGGCCCCCGCTGTTCCGGCGGCCGCCGCCGATGGCGTGCTCGATGCCGGCGCGCTCGACCGCCTGCRCGAGCTCGACCCGAGCGGCGAGAACCAGCTGCTCGAGCGGGTCATGAAGGCCTTCGATACCTCGCTCGAGCGTCTTCTCCCCCAATTGCAGGATGCTCAGGCGTCCCACGACTTGACGGGCATCCGGCACGTGGTACACACGCTGAAGTCGTCTTCCGCGAGCATCGGGGCCCTCAAGATGTCTCAAATCTGCGCAGAAATCGAAGCCATGGTGCGCCGCGAGGCGACGCAGGGCATGGACGATCGCATCGTGGCGCTGCAGGCCGAGGTGGTGATCGTCGTGGCTGCCACGCGCCGGTTGCTGGGCCGCTGACTTCATGAGCTCGAGCGCGCCGCTGCCCGACGACGACCTGCTCGGGCAGCCGCGCGTGCTGCTGGTGGACGACGACGAGGTCAACCTGCTGCTCACCGCCATCGCGCTGCGCGAGCGCGGTTTCGCGATCACCGAGGCCACCAGCGGCGAGCGGGCGATCCAGATCCTGGCCGACTGGTCGCCCGACGTCGTCGTGCTGGACGCGCTGATGCCCGGGCTGGACGGCTTCGAGACCTGCCGCGAGCTGCGCTCGCTGCCGGGCTTCGAGTCGATGCCGGTGCTGATGCTGACCGGGCTCGACGACGACGCGTCGATCACCCGCGCCTACGAGGCCGGCGCCACCGATTTCTTCGTCAAGTCGACCCACTGGAGCCTGCTGGCCGGCCGGCTGCGCTACCTGCTGCGCTCGTCGCGCACCCGCCAGGAGCTGGAACGCAGCAAGTCGAAGCTCGCGCGCGCGCAGGACCTGGCGCGCATGGGCAGCTTCGACTGGCACCGCGGCCACGGCAACCCGCTGTTCTCGGTCGAGGGGCTGCGGGTGTTCGGCCTCGGCCCGGGCGACACGCCGAGCATGCGGGCGCTGCTGCGCATGGTGCCGAACGAAGAGCGCGCCGGCTTCGTGACGATCCTGCACGAGGTGATCCGCCACAGCTCGGTGCTGGCCACCGACATCCCGGTCACGCTGCCCGACGCCCGCCAGCGCATCATCCACGTCGAGGCCGAGCCGGAGTTCAACGAGCACGGCAACCTCTCCGGCTACACCGGCATCGTGCAGGACGTGACCGACCGCCGCATGGCGGAAGACAAGATCCGCCACCTCGCCAACTTCGACGCCTTGACCGGCCTGCCGAACCGCCGCCAGCTGATCTGGCGCACCGAGCGCGCGCTGGAGCATGCGCGCCGGCTGAACCACCCGGTCGGGCTGCTGCTGATCGACCTCGACCGCTTCAAGGTGATCAACGACACGCTGGGCCACGGTGCCGGCGACGAGCTGCTGATGGAGGTGTCGCGCCGGCTGCGCTCGTGCGTGCGCCACTCCGACCAGGTGATGGAGAGCGCCGTCGAATCGATGGGCTCGCGCTCGCACCGCACGCTGGAGGCCGTCGGCCGGCTCGGCGGCGACGAGTTCGTCGCGCTGCTGCCCGAGGTGTCCGACGAATCCGATGCCGAGCGGGTCGCCGCGCGCGTGCTCGACGTGATGCGCGAGCCGATCTTCGTCGGCGGCCAGGAGTGCTTCGTCACCGCGAGCGTCGGCATCGCGATGTTCCCGCGCGACGGCCAGACGGTGGCCGACCTGATGCGCAACTCCGACGTGGCGATGTACTCGGTGAAGGCGCAGGGCCGCAATGCCGCGCTGCTGTACCGCCCGGCGCTGGCCGGCAAGGGCCGCGAGAAGCTCGAGCTCGAGAGCGCGCTGCACAAGGCCATCGAGCGCAACGAGCTGGTGCTGCACTACCAGCCCAAGGTCGACGTGCGCGGCGCGCGCATGGTGGGCGCCGAGGCGCTGATGCGCTGGCAGCGCGGCGGCGTGCTGGTGCCGCCGGGCGATTTCATCCCGCTGGCCGAGGAGACCGGCCTGATCATCCCGCTCAGCGAATGGGCGATCCGCGAGGCGGCGCGCCAGGCCCGGATCTGGCAGGACAGCTTCGGCTTCAGCGACTCGATCGCGGTGAACCTGCCGAACCGGCTGTTCGAGCGCACCGACCTGGTCGAGCACATCCACCAGGCCGTCACCGCGTACGGCGTGCCGCACCATGCGATCGAGCTGGAGATCACCGAGACAGGCCTGATGAAGGACCTGCAGAACGTGATCCCGACGCTGCACCGGCTCAACGAGATCGGCGTCGAGATCTCGATCGACGACTTCGGCACCGGCTACTCGTCGCTCGCCTACCTGACCACGCTGCCGATCAGCGAGCTGAAGATCGACCGCTCGTTCGTGCGCGATCTCGGCATGACGCCGCAGAGCTCGGCGGTGGTCACCGCGATCATCGCGCTGGCGCGCTCGCTCGGCCTGCGCGTGGTGGCCGAGGGGGTCGAGAACATGCGCCAGATGGAAGTGCTGCACCGGCTGGGCTGCGGAATGATGCAGGGCTTCCTGTTCAGCCGGGCGCTCGCGCCCGAGGCGCTGGAGCAGTGGCTGCAGCAGACGGTGCTGCCGCGCAAGGCGCCGTGGATCGTCGACGCCGGCGAGGACGACGGGCTCACCGATTCGATCCGGGCCGGGCTGGAGCCGCGGCCGAACCGCCACTCGCCCAAGTGATGCCCCCAGTGGCCCCTTTCTTGCCCTCCCTCTTCTTGCCCTGACCTGATCGATGGACACCAAACCCCAGGCGCCGCAGACGCCTGCCGTGCTGGCCAAGGC
>NZ_JBFUCB010000400.1:0-5653 GCF_056405435.1 Rhizobacter sp. P1_G5
GCGACTGCGCGTCGCTCGTGCCCAGCCCGGCGGCGGCGGCGTGGTCCACGATGACGTAGTACCCGCCGGGCTTCAGTCGCTCGTGGACAGCTCGATTGAAGTGGGCCGCCGTCGCGCCCTTGGCCTGCATCAGCGCGGTGTGGAGATCGTGATAGAACAGATGCATCCAAAGAACATCCGCTTGTTGCGTGACCTCCGACATCGCCACGAGGTCCGCCGAAACGGCTTCCACGTTCTCTCGGCCCGGCTCCGTCGCAAGCGTTCGCATCCGGCCGACCGGATCGTTCTTGAAGTGGGCGACTTCGGCCGGCACAAAGCTGAAGACCCGTCCTGCGGGTCCCACGATGTCGGAGAAGAGACGGGTCCAGTCGCCATCCCCTGGGTAGACGTCGATGACGGTGGATCCCGCATCGACTCGTGCGAACTGGATCAACTCGGAAAGCTTGGCTTGGTCATACATCGAAATCTCCTTTGCAGTGGGCATTCGACAAGCGCCCGGCGTGCAGGGGGCGGTCCACGGCGGGTCCTCCGTTGATCTGCACTCTCGCATTAGACCTGCGCCATGCCTCCATCGACGGCGAGATCCACACCGGTGATGTAAGAACTCTCGTCAGAGGCGAGGAACGCAACTGCAGCCGCGATTTCCTCGGGGACGCCTCTACGACCCATCGGGATCTGCGTGGTGAACTGTGCGACCGCCTGCGCGGCCTGCTCAGCGGTAAGGCCCGTCGTCGTCGCCAAGGCCGGGGTATCGATTGCTCCGGGACTCACACAATTCACGCGGATGTGGCGGTCCTTCAATTCCAAAGTCCAACCGCGCGAGAAGTTGCGCACGGCAGCCTTGCTCGCAGCGTAAGCAGTAAATCCGGGAAGCCCGAGCACGTTTGAGACCGACGAATTCAAGATGATCGAGCCGCCGTCCTTGAAGAGGGGAAGGGCCTTCTGCACCGTAAAGAACAGCCCCTTCACGTTCACGTCGAAGGTCTGGTCAAAATGCGCCTCGGTAGCTACCGCGAGCGGCGCGATTGTCCCTGCGCCCGCGTTCGCGAAGAGGACGTCGATGTGACCATGTTTTTCCTTCACGACGGCATAGAGCCGGTCCAGATCTTCCAGGCGCGACACGTCGCCCACGACCGTCGTCACGTTTCTCTTGACGGAGGCGGCAGCCTCCACCAGCTCTTTTTCTCGTCGCCCAGTGATCACGACGTGCGCACCTTCTTCCACGAAGCGCTTGGCTGTAGCCAAGCCAATGCCGCTGCTTCCGCCCGTGATGACTGCAACCTTGCCTTCTAGTTTCTTCACAATCCTTGACCTTTCGTGTGTGGTGACGCAGCGCCGCTGTTCCGATTGGTGCAAGGCGCAGTACCATTTGGATCACCGATCCAGATTCAAATTCATAGCATCCGAACCAGTGATCCAAATATACGGATCAGTGATCCGTTTGTCAAGGAGCCTATGCGAGCCGACGCCCAGAAGAATCGAACCCATCTCCTTGCGGTCGCGCGAGAGGTCGTCGCCGAGCACGGTGTCAACGCATCCATGCGCGATATAGCGCGCCGGGCCGAGGTCGGATTGGCCACCCTGCTTCGTCATTTCCCGACGCGGGAAGACTTGTTCGAGGCGCTGCTGTGCACACACCTGGACGCATTGGTACAGACGGCAAGCGGACTCGAGGAGTCGGATGCACCCGGTGAGGCGCTCGTTTCATGGTTCCGCGAATGGATGGCGTTCGCGCAGAGCTATCGAGGCGTTGTCGCCATGATGGCCGCCGCCCACACGAACCCGGAGTCCGCTCTTTATGCCGCGTGTGCAGCGGTGCACTCAGCGAGCGCGCGCCTGCTGCTTCGCGCACAGGCCGACGGGCAGGCGCGCACCGACATGAATGGGGACGACTTGTTCGGCCTGATGTCGGCGCTCGGTTGGCTTGTCGACCTGCCGGCGTTCGCGCCACGGGCCGATCATCTATCCCACATCGTCGCCAGCGCCATCCTGCCGAATCCGCCGAGTCGCGGTGTCGCCAAGCGACCTGCCAAGCCCGAGCGGTGAGGCTTGGCCATGCCGGCCCCGACGCGTCCATCCGTGCGGCCCACGCCGTGGCCTGCGTGTCGATGTACTCGCGGATCGTAGCCAGCCTGCCGTCCCGGATCCTGATGCCGAGAACGCAGTGGTCCTCGAATGGCTTGTTCGTGGCCTTGATTTTTCCGTCGCGACGCCGCGGCGAACTGAAGCGACCGGTCGAGGGCGTCAGTGACAAGGTGCTCATCCAGCCGCTGAATGATCTGGAGGCCGATCGGGAGCAGGCGCGAACAAGCTACAACGAAGTACCGCCGCGCGTGGACCATGCGCCGACCCCACTCGGTCGCGGCTTGGCCGACGCGATCATCCCGCTGTGCACCTGAGGAACCAAGGCCCCCCAGGTCAACCGCGTCGTCGAGAGAAAGTGAAGCCGCAACGGCCCAGGCGGCCGGCAGCGAGGCGGCAGCCAGAGCGACTGCGCGCAGGACGTGTTTTGACATTGGAGACTCCGAGGACGAACGCTAACGCGGCTGACGTGCGGACGCGCCATCGCACGGAGTGCCCGTCCGCCTCCATCATGGCGGCCATCATCCCGACGTCTGCCTGTTGCGGGCAGACGTACTGCGCCACCGCCAGCTGCGAGAACAGCAGCGACAGCACCACGAAGAACGGGCCTTGCTCTTCGCCAGGGCCCGGTACTTCGGCGCTGCTACTTTGCGGGCTGGATGTCGGTTACCGTGATGGCACCGTTCACCCGGTCTGCGGAGAACTTCACCTTGTCACCTTCCTTGATGGTGTCGAGCATCTTCGGGTCGGCAACTTTGAAGACCATCGTCATCCCGGGCATATCGAGGTTGCCAATTGGGCCGTGCTTGAGGGTCACCTTGCCCTGCTCCTTGTCGATCTTGCGAACCTCGCCGTCGCTGGACGGAGCAGCAGCGGAGGACGCAGCAGGCGCATGGTGGGCCGAGTGGTCGACACCAGAAGCAGGGGAGGCCTGCGCTTGCGCGCCGAAGGCGGAGGCAAGCAGAACTGCGGCAATCACGTGATTGAACTTCATCTTGGGAACTCCTTCAGGATTTCGGGTAGTGAGCGAAGACGGTCTCGCGACCGCTCTTGTCAATGAGGAAGACGTCATAGGGGTCCTTGCGGTCCCCGACCTCCATGCCAGGTGAACCGGGCGGCATGCCCGGTACGGCGATGCCAATGGCCGTGGGTCGTGTTGCGAGCAACCGCTTGACCTCCGGACCAGGGACGTGACCTTCGACGACGTAGCCATCGACGATGCCGGTATGGCAGCTGCCGAACTTGTCCGGCAGGCCGTAGCGTCTGCGGGTCACGGTCGTATCGCCAACGAGAGCGACCTTTACGGGGAAGCCCGCGCCGACGGCAGACAGGACGTGCCGGCGCCTCATTTGACGGTCACCTTCCCGACCATGCCGGCTTCGAAGTGCCCGGGCTGCAGACAGGCGAACTGAAACTCGCCGGCCTTGGTGAACTGCCAGACGATTTCACCGGCCTTGCCCGGCTTGACGTGGGCCATGTTCGCGTCGGCGTGTTCCATCTCCGGGAACTTCTTCATCAGCTCGGCGTGCTCGGCGATGGCCTTCTTCGTGCCCAGCACCATCTCGTGGAGCACCTTGCCGTCGTTGTGAACAACGAACTTCACGGTCTCGCCACGCTTGACGGTGACATCAGAGGGCGTGAAGCGCATGTTGTCGGCCATGTCGACCTTGATGGTTCGCGCGACCTTCTTGGGGTTGCCTTCCTGCCCGAAGTCGGTTGGCTCGACTTTGGTCGGGTCGTACTTGCGTGGCTGAGCGTGTTCTTCGTCTCCATGCGCGAAGGCAAGCGAAGTCGAGGCGGCGAGCGCGAGGGCAGTCAGGGACAGTGCAATCTTGGTGTTCATGGGAAGTCTTCCGTTGCGGCGAGGTTGGTCAATGGCCTGCGTGCCCGGAGGGCTTGCGGACCTGAAGCGTGTTGGTGTCGGCCTTGGGTGCAGTCGCGTGAGGCGCCGGCGGCGTCTCCGCCGTGTACTCATTGGCAAGGGTTCCGGCGGGATGCCTGTACGGACCGGGGTCGCGGTGGTCACCGCGCGCAACGTTGTCGCGCACCTTGACCACGCTGAACATGCCGCCCATGCCGATGGGACCGAAGGGACCAGTGCCGGTCATCATCGGCAGCGTGTTGTCGGGCAGCGGCATCTCCATCTCGGCCATGTCGTGCATCCCCTTGTCGCCCATGACCATGTAGTCCGGCACGAGGCCCGAAATCTTCTTGGCGACGTCGCGATGGTCGACGCCGATCATGGTGGGCACGTCGTGGCCCATGGCGTTCATCGTGTGGTGCGACTTGTGGCAGTGAATGGCCCAGTCGCCGGCGATGGCGTCGAACTCGAACGCGCGCATCTGGCCCACGGCGATGTCAGTCGTCACCTCAGGCCACCGTGCGCTCTTGGGCACCCAACCACCATCGGTGCCCGTCACTTCGAAGTGCGGGCCGTGCATGTGGATGGGGTGGTTCGTCATCGTGAGGTTGCCCACTCGGATGCGAACTCGCTCACCCGTGCGCGCGACAAACGGGTCGATGCCCGGGAACGCACGGCTGTTCCAGGTCCACAGGTTGAAGTCGAGCATGGTGTTGACGCGCGGCGTCGCGCTGCCCGGCTCGATGTCGTAGGCGTTGAGGATGAAGCCGAAGTCTCGGTCGACGCGATACTGCTTCGGGTCCTTGGGGTGGATGATGAGCAGGCCCATCATTCCCATGGCCATCTGCACCATCTCGTCGGCGTGCGGGTGGTACATGTGCGTGCCCGGGCGCTGCAGCACGAACTCGTACATGAAGGTCTTGCCCACGCCGATGGGCGGCTGCGTCAGGCCGGTCACGCCGTCCATGCCGGAGGGCAGCAGTACGCCGTGCCAATGGACGCTGGTCACCTCCGGCAGTTTGTTGGTGACGAAGATGCGGATGCGGTCGCCTTCGACGGCCTCGATGGTCGGGCCCGGGCTCGAGCCGTTGTAGCCCCAGAGGTTGGCCTTCATGCCCGGCGCGATTTCGCGAACCACCGGCTCGGCGACGAGGTGAAACTCCTTGACGCCGTCCTTCATGCGCCACGGAAGCGACCACCCGTTGAGTGTCACGATGGGATTGAAGGGCCGACCGGTGGGCGGAGACGGAGGCGGCTGCGTCGCCGCACCAGCTTGGATGACGACTTCCGGTAGCGATGCGGCGCCCACTCGGCTGACCGCCGCGGCACCGAGGAAGGTCGCACCGGCGGCCTTGAAGAATGTTCTGCGGTTTGTCATCTCGATTTCCTTCAGTGGGCACCCTGCTCCGCGGAAGCGGACTTGGCAGGACCCATCGCTGGAGCGCCGCTGGGTGAACGCCCCGTGAGCGCGCTCTGCAAGTTGGTCTCGGCGACCCAGTAGTCGCGCAACGCTTCAACAGCGACAGTCACACTGGTGACCTGGTCGCGCGCGTCGGCGAGCAGTTCGAAGACACTCGCCAGCATCCCGTTGTATCGAAGCATGTTCTCGTCGGAGATGCGCTTGCGCAGGGGCACGACCTCGTCGCGGTAGTGCTTGGCAAGGTCGTACGCTGTCCTGTAGGCCGAGTAGGACTCGCGGACCTCGGAGCG
>NZ_JBFUCB010000401.1:0-5632 GCF_056405435.1 Rhizobacter sp. P1_G5
GCGAGCGGCAGGTCGCCGATCTCGTCGAGGAACAGCGTGCCGCCGTTGGCGGCCTGGAAGAAGCCCTCGCGGTCTTCGTTGGCGCCGGTGAACGCACCCTTGCGGTAGCCGAAGAACTCGGCCTCGAGCAGCTGCTCGGGAATGGCGCTGCAGTTGACCGGCACGAAGGGCTGCCCGGTGCGCGGACTGATCTCGTGGATGGCGCGCGCCACCAGCTCCTTGCCGGTGCCCGATTCGCCGTTCACCAGCACCGGCGCCATGCTGCGTGCCACCTTGTCGATCAGCTGGCGCACCTGCTGCATCGCCTGCGACTGGCCGGCCATGCGCGCGAGCGCCTGGCTGACCGGGCCGGCGTGGGCCGGCGCGGGCGCCGATGCGGGCAGCGATGCGACCGGGCGGGCCGTCACCGCGCTGGCGTTGCCGGGCGAGACGGGCGGCGCACCGTTCTCGGACGGCAGGCTGGACGGCACCATCGTCGGCACCGTCGCCGCGCTGCGCCCGAGCGCCGAGGCGACGACCGCGCGGAACTGCTTCAGGTCGACCGGCTTGGTCAGGTAGTCGTAGGCGCCGGCCTTCAGCGCCTCGACCGCGTTCTCGGCCGAGCCGTACGCGGTGATCACGATCGCCTTCTCGCGCCGGTTGCCCTCCTCGAGGCGGCGCAGCAGGTCGAGCCCGGTGCCGTCGGGCAGCCGCATGTCGGTGATGACGGCGCTGTACGTGCGGTCCTTCAGGTGCAGCAGCGCGTCGTCGACGGTGGCTGCCGTCTCGACGTCATAGCCCTCGCGCAACAGCGTCAGCTCGTACAACGTGCGCAGGTCCGGTTCGTCGTCGACGACCAGCAGGCTGAAGTGGGAAGGCGAACTCATGATGTGAGGTGCAATCGGGTCTCGGGCGCTTCGGTGCCCGCCAGGGGTTTGCGCCGCATCGCGACAAAGAATTCGTTGCGGTTCGGCTCGCTGGCGGCGCGCAGCCGGTAATCGATGCGCGCGCCGTAGCGCTCGCACAGTTCCCGGCAAATATACAAGCCCAGGCCGGTGCCGCGGCTGCGGGTCGAGAAGAAAGGCTCGAACAGGTAGCGTTCGACCTCGGGCGGGATCGGCTCGCCGTTGCTCGTGACGCTCAGCACCACGTGCACGTCGTCGCGTGCCGACAGCGTCAGGCGCAYGCCGCCGGGCATCGGCTGCGCATGGCGCTTCGCGTTGTCGAGCAGGTTGACCATCACGCGGCGCAGGTGCTCCGGGTCGAACACGACGCCCAGCGCCTCGTCGGGCAGCTTGACGCGCAGCAGGCTGTCGCCGCCGATCGGCATGCCGGCGGCACGCGCCCATTCGCTGCAGATGGCGGCGACCAGCGCGGTCGCGTCGATCGGGCCGCCGTCGTGCACCTCGCTGGGGGTGACTTCCATCACGTCGTCGACGATGCGCTTCAGCCGGCCGACGTTCTCGGTGACCATCTGCGTCAGCTGGCGCTGGACGGCGGTGGTCGCGTCTTCGGAGAGCAGCGCGTTGGCCTGCGAGATCGCGGCCAGCGGGTTGCGGATCTCGTGCGCGATGCCGGCCGACACCCGGCCCATCGCGGCCAGCTTTTCCTGGCGGGTGCGCGCCTGCATGCTGCGCACGTCCTCGATGAACAGCACGCACAGCGCTTCGCTCGGGTCGGGCGCCTGGCGCCGGGTGAAGCGCACCCGCACCCGCAGCGTGCGCGGCGGGCTCGATTCGAAATCGAGCACCACGTCGCGCCCGCCCTCGGGCCAGGTCGATTCGGCGAACGCGCGCTCGACCGCCTTCACGAGCTCGCCCCAGGCCTCGACGCCCTGCAGCTGGAACGGCGCCTCGCGCGAGACGCCGCTCGGCGCCAGCAGCGCGCGCGCCGCCGGGTTGGCGGTGCGCACGCGGCCGCGCTGGTCGACCACCAGCACGCCCTCCTGCATCTCCTCGATCACCAGCCGGTTCAGCTGCGCCTGCTGGCGCGCCAGCTCCAGGCTGCCGCGCGCGGTGAGCTCTTCGCGCGCCAGGCGCCCTGCCAGCTCGCCGGCCAGCAGCGTGATCACGAAGAAGCCGCTGCCGGCGAGGCCCGCCTGCGTCATCAGCGCGGTGACGTCGGTCCCGCCGGCCAGCACCGACAGCCAGGCGACCCCGAGCAGCGACAGCGTGACCACCGAGGCGGTCGCGAGCGCCATCAGCCGTGGCGTCAGCACGCCGGCCATCAGCACCGGCAGCACCAGCAGCGCGACGTAGTTCAGGCCGGCGGCCGGCGACATCCAGTGCAAGGCACCGAAGCAGACGATGTCGACGCCGATCGTCGAGATCCACTGCGGGCTGCGCAGCCGCGCGAGCTGGCGCGGCGCGGCCGAGCGGCGGTAGCGCGGCAGCACCCACATCGACAGCGCGAGCGCCGCATAGGCGAGGCTCACGGCCACCACCGGCCACGGCGGCTTCACGCCGAAGATCGCCGCGACCACCTGGGTCGCGACCAGCGCGACGCCGAGCGCCGCGCGGGCGCTGATGAAGGCGCCGTAGATGCGCTGGAAAGCGGTCTGGCCCGAGCCGATCAGGCGCCGCGCCTGGCGCGTCAGGAAGTTGCTGTCGGCCTGGGCCGCCTGCGCGGCCTGCCAGTTGCCGTCGTAGCGCGAATCGTCCTCGACCCAGCTGTCGCGGGATTGGGTGTCCTCGCCGAGGGCGCCGAACCAGGACTCCTGGCTGGGCCGGGTCGTCGCGCGCACGTTCGAGCGGCGGTCGTTGCGGCGGCGCTCGGGCTTGGGCGGCGCGCTGCTCATCGGGGCGCGTGCTCGCGTTCGAACGCGCTGCGATGGGCTTCGCCGCAGAACACCCCGCCGCGGCCCGGCAGCGCATCGGCCTTCGGCAGGTGCAGCCCGCAGTGCGCGCAGGCCACGATGGTGTCCGGCACGGCGGAGGCATTGGCGGGCGGCGGTGGCGCCGATGGTGTCGGCGGGGCCGCGCGCCCCGGCCGGCCGCCGCGCACCAGCCAGACAATCAGGAACACCACGACGAGCAGGACGATGAACTTTCCCATGCGGCCCTCAGGCGGTCGTGCGGTGCAGGACGACTTCGAACACGAAGCGCGACCCGACATAGGCGAGCAGCAGCAGCAACGCACCGGCATAGAGCCAGCGGATCGCATGCCGGCCGCGCCAGCCGAGCGCCTGGCGGCCGACCAGCAGGCCGGCGAAGACCAGCCAGCCGAGCACCGACAGCGTCGACTTGTGGTCCCAGCGCCAGGGATTGGAGAACCACCAGCCGAGCAGCAGCGTGGCCGACAGCAGCGCGAAGCCGGCAGTGACGAACTGGAAGGTCAGGCGCTCGAGCTGCAACAGCGGCATGCCGGCGTTCGCGGCGGCGCGCAGGTTGGAGCGCATGCGGCGCTCGGCGGTGTCGAGCATCACCGCATGCAGCACCGCGGCGCCGAACAGGCCGTACGACGCGATGCCCAGCGCCCAGTGCAGCGGCGCCCAGGCCGACACCGCCTGCGGCCGGAACTCGCCCGGGAAGATCGCCGCCAGCACCACCGCCGCGGCCCCGAGCAGGCCGAGCCAGCGGCGCACGCCCGGCAGCGGCACCCAGCGGCTCTCGACCGCGTAGACCGCGATCACGAGCCACAACGTGGCCGACAGCGCCGGCGCGAAGCCGAAGCGGGCGCCGGAGACGGCGCTGCCGATGCCGGCCATGTCGACCACGATGGCCAGCGCGTGCGCGACCCAGCCGGCGATCAGCGCGCGGCGCGGCGCGGCACCGCCGCCCGCCCTTTCGCGCTCATTCAGCAGCACCGCCGCCGCGTAGGCCAGCAGGGCCGCCGCGCTGGGCACCCACAGCATCCATGTCGACGGTGTGCTCAATGCGTTGCAACCCCGGGCGATAAACTCATGGTCCACAGTGTACTTTCGCGGGCCGCGTCCTTCGCGCCCGCCGATCCCATGGCCTCCACCCTCACCGATCGCCTGAGCCGGCTCGTCAAGACGATGCGCGGCCAGGCGCGCATCACCGACAGCAACGTGACCGACATGCTGCGCGAGGTGCGCATGGCGCTGCTCGAAGCCGACGTGGCGCTGCCGGTGGTGCGCGATTTCATCGCCCGCGTGAAGGAGAAGGCGCTCGGCGCCGAGGTGGTGGGCTCGCTGTCGCCGGGGCAGGCGCTGGTGGGCATCGTCAACCGCGAACTGGCGGCGACGATGGGCGAAGGCATCGCCGACATCAACCTCGCGGCCCAGCCGCCGGCGGTGATCCTGATGGCCGGCCTGCAGGGCGCCGGCAAGACCACTACCACCGCCAAGCTGGCCAAGCACCTGATCGAGAAGCGCAAGAAGAAGGTGCTGACCGTCTCGGCCGACGTGTACCGCCCGGCGGCCATCGAGCAGCTCAAGGTGGTGACGAAGCAGGCCGGCGCCGAGTGGTTCCCGTCGAGCGCCACCGACAAGCCGCTGGACATCGCGCGCGCCGCGCTCGACCACGCGAAGCGCCACTACTTCGACGTGCTGCTGGTCGACACCGCCGGGCGGCTGGCGATCGACGAGCAGCTGATGAACGAGATCCGCACGCTGCACGCCGAGCTGAAGCCGGTCGAGACGCTGTTCGTCGTCGACGCGATGCAGGGCCAGGACGCGGTCAACGTCGCGAAGGCCTTCAAGGAGGCGCTGCCGCTGACCGGCATCGTGCTGACCAAGACCGACGGCGATTCGCGCGGCGGCGCGGCGCTGTCGGTGCGCCAGGTGACCGGCGCGCCGATCAAGTTCGCCGGCGTCAGCGAGAAGATCGACGGGCTGGAGGTGTTCGACGCGCAGCGCCATGCCGGCCGGGTGCTGGGCATGGGCGACATCGTCGCGCTGGTCGAGGAGGTGCAGAAGGGCGTCGACGTCGCGGCGGCGCAGAAGCTGGCCGAGAAGCTGAAGTCGGGCGACAACTTCGACCTGAACGACTTCCTGTCGCAGATCAGCCAGATGAAGAAGATGGGCGGGCTGTCGGGCCTGATGGACAAGCTGCCGGCCCAGATGACCGCGAAGGCCGGCAACCTGGGCCAGGCCGACATGGACCGCGCCGAACGCGACGTGCGTCGGATGGAGGGCATCATCAACTCGATGACCCCGCTGGAGCGCCGCAAGCCCGAGCTGCTGAAGGCCACCCGCAAGCGCCGCATCGCCGCCGGTGCCGGCGTGCAGGTGCAGGAGGTCAACCGGCTGCTGAACCAGTTCGAGCAGATGCAGGGAATGATGAAGAAGATGAAGGGCGGCGGCCTGATGAAGATGATGAAGCGCATGGGCGGCATGAAGGGCCTGGGCGGCCCGGGGGGCCTGCGCTGAGACGCGCGTTTGAGACGACTTGTCACATCCCACCCCGAACCGGTGGGCCTGTAACACGCCGCAACCGCCTGGCAGGCGGCACAATGATTGACCCCGCGCGCGCGGACCGCCAAGATCTGCGCTGCCCTCCAACACGGACCTGGACCTCGAGATGGAATTGCTGTTGATCGCCGCCCTGGTGCTGGTGGGCGGCCTGGTGATCTGGAAGATGAAGACCTCCAGCGCCAAGCCCGCCGTCAAGCGCAACAAGCCGCGCTCGCTCGAGGCGCTGGACACGCTGCAGTCGTGGCAGCCGCAGGCGACCCGCATCCTGACCACCGC
>NZ_JBFUCB010000402.1:0-5622 GCF_056405435.1 Rhizobacter sp. P1_G5
GTTGTAGGCCTCGGCCCACTTGGCGTACAGCGGGGCCGGGAACGTGGCACCGGCGCCGGTGATGTCTTGAGCGAAGGCCATCGACGACACCGCGCTGACAGCCACCAGGGTGGCAACGGACCGGAACGACTTGAGATTCATGGGGCGCACCTTTCAGGTACTGGCTGGAGGAATGCCCGGGACTGTAAAAGTCCTGTGTGACAAGGCGGTGACACCACTGTCATCCAGCTCGGCTCGCCGCCGCGAAATTCGCGCTGACGCCCGGCAAACCGGGTTGTCATGAAGGATTCACGGCCCTGTCACATGGGATCCATATGCTGCCGGCCAGCCATCCCAACCCCTGAAGGACCCCTTCGATGAACAAGAGAACCTGGCTGATCGCCGCCACCTCCGCCCTGACCCTGCTGGCCGCCGGCTGCGCCACCACCCCGGCTCCGAAGACCGTCGCCGAAGTCGCCGCGACGACGCCCGAGCTGTCGACGCTGAACAAGCTGATCGGCGACGCCGGCCTCACCGCCACGCTGAGCGGCCCCGGCCCGTACACCGTGTTCGCGCCGACCAACGACGCCTTCAAGGCCGTGCCGCCGAAGACGATGGAGAACCTGGCCAAGGACAAGGCCGCGCTGGTCGCCCTGCTGAACTACCACGTGGTGCCGGGCCAGCTGACCTCGGCCGACATCAAGAACGGCCCGGCCAAGACGCTGCAGGGCGGCAACCTCGCGCTGTCGAAGTCCGGCACGTTCGTGACGGTCGAAGACGCCGTCGTGACCCAAGCCGACCTGAAGGCCAGCAACGGCGTCGTTCAGATCGTCGACCGCGTCTTCATCCCGGCAAAATAAGCCTCAGGCGCGCAAGGTATCCGCCAGGCGTTCGGCGCAGGCCTTGGCCTGCGCAGCGTCTCTGGCCTCGACCATCACGCGCACCAGCGGTTCGGTGCCGGACGGGCGGATCAGCAGGCGGCCGTCATTGCCCAGCTCGCGCTGCACGGCAGCCTGCGTCTCGGCCAGCTTCGGCGCGGACTTCCAGTCCTGCCCGGGCTTCAGCCGCACGTTGATCAACACCTGCGGGAACAGCGTCACCGCCTCGACCAGCTGGGCCAGCGACTTGCCGCTGCGGCTCACCGCCTGCAGCACCTGCAGCGCGCTGACGATGCCGTCGCCGGTGGTGTGCTTGTCGAGCGCCAGCAGGTGGCCCGAGCCCTCGCCGCCCAGCAGCCAGCCGCGCGCGGCCAGCTCTTCGAGCACGTAGCGATCACCGACCTTGGCTCGCACGAACTCGATGTCCTGCGCCTTCAGCGCCACCTCGACCGCCATGTTGGTCATCAGCGTACCCACCGCGCCGGGCACGCGCTGGCCCTGCGCCAGGCGGTCGGCCACCATCACGTAGAGCAGCTCGTCGCCGTTGTAGAGGCGGCCGTCGGCATCGACCAGTTGCAGGCGGTCGGCATCGCCATCGAGCGCGACGCCGTAGTCCGCCTGGTTCTCGCGCACCGCCTTGACCAGGGCGGCCGGTGCGGTGGCACCGAAGCCGGCGTTGATGTTGAGGCCGTCGGGGTTGCAGCCGATCGCGATGACCTCGGCACCCAGTTCGTGGAACACGTCGGGCCCGGATTGGTAGCCCGCCCCGTGCGCCGCATCGACGACGATCTTCAGGCCCTTCAGCGACAGGTCGTTGCTGAAGGTGCTCTTGCAGAACTCGACGTAACGGCCGCGCGCTGCCTCGAGCCGGCGCGCCTTGCCGAGCTGGGCCGAGTCGACCCATTGCGCGGGCTCTTCGAGGGCCGCCTCGACGCGCTGCTCCCATTCGTCGGGCAGCTTCTCGCCGCGCGCGGAAAAGAACTTGATGCCGTTGTCCGGGTAGGCGTTGTGCGAGGCGCTGATCACGACCCCGAGGTCCAGCCGCAGCGCGCGCGTGAGATACGCGACGCCCGGGGTCGGCAGCGGGCCGGTGAGCAGCACGTCGACGCCGGCCGATGCGAAACCGGCTTCGAGCGCCGACTCGATCATGTAGCCGGAGATCCGCGTGTCCTTGCCGATCAGCACCGTCGGCTTGGCAATGTCGGCCTTCAACACCCGGCCCACCGCATGGCCGAGGCGCAGCATGAAATCGGGGGTGATCGGCGATTGGCCGACGGTCCCGCGGATGCCGTCGGTGCCGAAATAGGTTCTGCTCATGCGCTTGTCTCCACGCCCAGGATCTGTGAGGACGGGATTTTGCGGCAACTAGCGCCCGCCGCCGTCGATCAGCCCGGCGGCACCCCACACCTTGAGGGCGTCCACTGTGGGGGTGACGTCGTGGACCCGCAACACACGGGCGCCGTTCTGGACGGCGGCCAGCGCCGCCGCCACGCTCGCGACCATCCRCTCGCCGACCGGCCGCCCGGTGATCGTCCCCAGGCTGCTCTTGCGCGACCAGCCCGCCAGCAGCGGGTAGCCGAGCTGCAGCAGTTCCCGCTGGCGCGCCAGCAGCGCGAAGTTGTGCGCGACGGTCTTGCCGAAGCCGATGCCCGGATCGAGCACGATGCGCTCGGCGGCGACGCCGCGCTGCGCGAGCGCAGCACCGCGGCCGGCGAGGAAATCGCGCACCTCGCCAACCACGTCGTCGTAGTGCGGCGCCACCTGCATCGATTTCGGCTCGCCCTGGGCGTGCATCAGGCAGATGCCGCAGTTGGGGTGCGAAGCAACCAGCGCCTCGGCGCCCGGCGCCTGCAGCGCGAAGATGTCGTTGACGATGTCGGCGCCCAGGTCGAGCGCGGCGCGCATCACCTCGGTCTTGTAGGTGTCGATCGACAGCGGCACCTGCAGCCGCAACGCCTCGCGCAGCACCGGCAACAGCCGCGCCAATTCGTCGGCCACCGACACCGCATCGGCGCCGGGCCGGCTCGATTCGGCGCCGAGGTCGAGGATGTCGGCGCCCTCCTTCAGCAGCTGCTCGCAGTGCGCCAGCGCGGCCTTCGTGCTCGCATGCTGTCCGCCGTCGGAGAACGAATCGGGCGTGATGTTGACGATGCCCATCACGCGCGGGCGCGTCAGGTCGATCGAGAAGCGCGTGGTCTGCCAGTGCATCGCGGGGCCCTGCTCAACCATGGAAAACGGGGCCGAAGCCCCGTCGTCTGAACAGCATCGATACGCTCAGGCCGCGGCCGGTGCGCCGTCCGGCTTGACCGGCGGCGTCGGGCCGCTCGGCTTGCCGGAGCTGGAACTCCAGTCCTTCGGCGGGCGCGGCGGGCGGTCGCCCATGATGTCGTCGATCTGGTCGGCGTCGATGGTTTCCCATTCGAGCAGCGCCTTCGCCATCGCGTGCATCTTGTCCTGGTTGTCCTCGATCAGCTTGCGGGCGATCGCGTACTGCTCGTCGATGATGCGGCGGATCACGTCGTCGACCTTCTGCATCGTCTGCTCGGACACGTTGACCTGCTTGGTCACCGAGCGGCCCAGGAAGACCTCGCTCTCGTTCTCGGCGTAGACCATCGGGCCCAGCTCGTCGGTCATGCCGTAGCGGGTGACCATGTCGCGCGCCATCGAGGTGGCACGCTCGAAGTCGTTCGACGCGCCGGTGGTCATCTGGTGCATGAACACTTCTTCGGCGATGCGGCCGCCGAACAGCATGCTGATGGTGTTCAGCATGTACTCGCGGTCGTAGCTGTAGCGGTCCTTCTCGGGCAGCGACAGCGTCACGCCCAGCGCACGGCCGCGCGGGATGATCGTGACCTTGTGCACCGGGTCGAGCTTGGGCAGCATGCGACCGATCAGCGCGTGGCCGGCCTCGTGGTACGCGGTGTTGCGGCGCTCTTCCTCGTCCATGACCATCGATTTGCGCTCGGCGCCCATCATGATCTTGTCCTTGGCGCGCTCGAAGTCGATCATCTCGACGACCCGGCCGTTGCGGCGCGCGGCGAACAGCGCCGCCTCGTTGACCAGGTTGGCCAGGTCGGCGCCCGAGAAGCCCGGGGTGCCGCGCGCGAGGATGTCGGCGCGGATGTCGGCACCGACCGGCACCTTGCGCATGTGCACGTTGATGATCTGCTCGCGGCCGCGGATGTCGGGCAGCGTCACGTAGACCTGGCGGTCGAAGCGGCCCGGGCGCAGCAGCGCGGGGTCGAGGATGTCGGGCCGGTTGGTGGCCGCCATCACGATCACGCCGAGGTTGGTCTCGAAGCCGTCCATCTCGACCAGCATCTGGTTCAGCGTCTGCTCGCGCTCGTCGTTGCCGCCGCCGAGGCCGGCACCGCGGTGGCGGCCGACCGCGTCGATTTCATCGACGAAGATGATGCAGGGCGCGCTCTTCTTGGCCTGCTCGAACATGTCGCGCACGCGCGCCGCGCCGACGCCGACGAACATCTCGACGAAATCGGAGCCGGAGATGCTGAAGAACGGCACCTTCGCCTCGCCGGCGATCGCCTTCGCCAGCAGCGTCTTGCCGGTGCCCGGAGGGCCGACCAGCAACACGCCGCGCGGAATGCGGCCGCCGAGCTTCTGGAACTTCTGCGGGTCCTTCAGGAAGTCGACCAGCTCCTTCACCTCTTCCTTGGCCTCGTCGCAACCGGCGACATCGGCGAAGGTGGTGGTGTTGTTGGCCTCGTCGAGCATGCGCGCCTTCGACTTGCCGAAGCTGAACGCACCGCCCTTGCCGCCGCCCTGCATCTGGCGCATGAAGTAGATCCACACGCCGATCAGCAGCAGCATCGGGCCCCATGAGCCSAGGATGCTCAACAGGATCGACGGCTCCTCGCGGGGCTTCACGTCGAACTTGACGTTGTTGTTGATCAGGTCACCGACCAGGCCGCGGTCGAGGAAGGTTGCGGTGGTGCGCAGGTCCTTGTCGTCGGTGGTCTTGGCCTTGATCTCGGTCCCGGAAGGCCCTTCCTGGAGCTGCACGCTCTTGATCCGCTTGCTGCGCACTTCCTCGAGGAAGTCGGAATAGCCGATCTGGCTGCCTTGCATTGCACCCTTGTCGAACTGCTTGAACACGGTGAACAGCACGAGTGCGATCACCAGCCAGACAGCGACTTTGGAGAACCATTGATTGTTCACCGCGGCTCCTTCTTGCGATAAATCCTCAGCGCGAGCACAGGACGTGCCCAGCATCCACGGCATCTGGGGGCGATTCTAGTCCACGCAACCCATGCGGTTTCACGAACGCTTATCGACCTGAATCCCCGGATTCTTGAGACCGATGCCAACCAGGAAGGTTTCGGACGATTTGTCGCGCGAAGCCTTCGGTTTGATCGGTTTCACGACCCGGAAGGTTTTCTTGAAAATCTGGACCAATTGGCTGTGGCCGCTGCCGTGGAAAACCTTGCTGACCAGTGCGCCATTCGGCGTCAGATGGTTCTGCGCGAATTCGACCGCCAGTTCCACCAGGTGCTCCATGCGGGCCGCATCGGAACTCTCGATGCCCGACAGATTGGGCGCCATGTCGGAAATCACCACGTCGACCGGCCGGCCCGCCACCAGCTCGTGCAGCTGCGCCAGCACCGCATCCTCGCGGAAATCGCCCTGGAAGAAGACGACGCCTTCGATCGGCTCGATCGGCAGGATGTCGAGCGCGATGATGGTGCCGTTCAGTTCACCGGCGGCGGCGCCCCCGAGGCCGCCGACCTCCTTCGGCGCGAACTTGCGG
>NZ_JBFUCB010000403.1:0-5613 GCF_056405435.1 Rhizobacter sp. P1_G5
GGTCGCGAGCGCGGCACCGCTGCGCCGTGCGGTCAAGCGCCTGGCGGCGCTCGGCTTCGAGGTCAGCGTCGACGAATCGGCGCTGGCGAAGCACCAGCGCTTCGCCGGCGACGACGACCTGCGCCTGGCCGCGCTGCACCGCGTGGCCCGCCAGGCGCCGTCGATCGCGATGGCCGCGCGCGGCGGCTACGGCCTCACGCGGCTGCTCGATCGCATCGACTGGAAGCTGCTCGGCCGCAGCGTCGAGCACGGCACGCGCTGGGTCGGCTACAGCGACATGACGGCGCTGCAGCTCGGCCTGCTCGCACACACCAAGTCGACCAGCTGGGCCGGGCCGATGGCCTGCGGCGACTTCGGCGCCGAGGTGCTCGACGAGGTGACGCCCGATTGCTTCTCCGAAGCGATGACCGGCGAACTCGAGGCCGTGGGCTTCCGCACCGAAGCCGGCTTCGAAGGCCTGGAGCTGAAGGGCACGCTGTGGGGCGGCAACCTGTGCGTGCTGAATGCGCTGCTCGGCACGCCGCACTTCCCGAAGGTCAAGGGCGGGATCCTGTTCGTCGAGGATGTCAACGAGCACCCCTACCGGATCGAGCGCAGCCTGCTGCAACTGCACCAGGCCGGCGTGCTCGGCACCCAGAAAGCGATTCTTCTCGGTGCATTCACCGAGTTCCGCAAGTCGCCGCTCGACCGCGGCTACTCGCTGAAGAGCATGGTCGAGTACCTGCGAAGCGTGACAAAAGTCCCGATCCTGACCGGTTTGCCGTTCGGGCACGTGCCGACCAAGCTGACACTGCCGGTCGGTCGCAAGGTCACCCTGCTCGTCGACGGCCGCAACGTTCTGGTTGGCTGGTAGCTGGTCGACTTCTTGCTTGCAACCGAATGCCCTGCTGGCTCGGGGCCGGTAAAGCCGTGGAAACCCCTGGCAAACCGGCTGCTCGCCGGGCTTTATCATTGCTGACTGCCTCGCGGCGACACGGCCACAAGCCGGGTTGTGTGAGGCTCTTGTTTTTTGTCCGGCCTGTGCTTACCCGCACGCGCCGTTTGTCTGCTGTCGAAGGAGTGCGCGGGATGCGGGGATCTGGAACGTGGCTGGGCCGTGGGCTCGCAGCCCTGCTCACCACCTGCGCCGTGCTGGCCGGCTGCGACAACAGCCCGCAGCCGAAGGGTGCCGCGCAGACGAACACGATGTTCACCGCGTACCAGGAGCGCTCGCCGCGCTACCTCGACCCGACCGCCTCCTACGCGAACAACGAGACGCCGATCACGTACCAGGTCTATGACCCGCTGTACGCGTACCACTACCTGAAGCGCCCGTTCGAGCTGATCCCGAAGACGGCGGCCGAGATCGCGCGCCCGCACTACCTCGACAAGAACGGCCAGCCGCTGGCCGACGACGCACCCGGCGAACTGGTCGCCGAGAGCGTCTAYGACGTGAAGATCAAGCGCGGCGTGCTGTACGCACCGCATCCGGCCTTCGCGAAGAACGAGCAGGGCGGGTACCTGTACCACGACCTGAAGCCGGCCGACACCGAAGGCAAGCGTTCGCCGTGGGACTTCGCGAAGACCGGCACGCGCGAACTGGTCGCCGACGACTTCGTCTACGCGCTGAAGCGCCACGCCACGCCGCGCATCGAGGCGCCGATCTACGGCATCTTCTCCGAGTACGTGATCGGCCTGAAGGAGTACGGGGCGCAGATCAAGGCCGAGGACGCCAAGCTGCGCCAGGGGCTCGACCCGGCCTCGCTCGACAAGCCCTTCCTCGATTTCCGCAAGTGGCCGCTGGCCGGCGCGAGCGCGCTCGACGACCACACGCTGCGCATCCGCATCCGCGGCAAGTACCCGCAGTGGAAGTACTGGATGGCGATGACCTTCCTCGCGCCGGTGCCGTGGGAGGCCGACAAGTTCTACGCCCAGCCCGGCATGGCCAAGAATGGCCTGGCGCTGACGCGCTGGCCGGTCGGCACCGGCCCCTACATGCTGACCGAGTACGTGCAGGACCGCCGGCACGTGCTGAGCCGCAACCCGAACTACCGCGAAGACCTCTACCCCTGCGAAGGCGAGCCCGAGGACAAGGCCGCCGGCCTGCTGAAGGATTGCGGCAAGCCGATGCCCTTCATCGACAAGCTGGTCTTCAACAGCGAGAAGGAGAAGGTGCCGTACAAGGCCAAGTTCGTGCAGGGCTACCTGGACGAGCCCGAGGTCGAGCGCGTCGACTGGGGGCCCGATTTCCTGGCCGATGCGAACGACTCCGACGAGGTCAAGAAGCGCTTCGAGGAGCGCGGCTTCCAGTTCCCGCAGACGGTCGACATCTCGATCTGGTACCTCGGCTTCAACATGCTCGACCCGGTGGTCGGCAAGGGCGCGACGCCGGAAGAGGACGAGCGCCACCGCAAGCTGCGCCAGGCCGTCTCGATCGCGATCGACTGGGAAGAGGGCTACGGCCGCATCTTCATCCAGAAGGGCGGCGTCGCGGCGCATGGCCCGGTGCCGGCCGGCCTGTTCGGTTCGCGCCACGGCACGCCCGAGGGCTACAACCCGATCACGCACAAGATGGTCGACGGCCGCGTGGTGCGCCGCTCGGTCGACGAGGCCAAGCAGCTGCTGGCCGAGGCCGGCTACCCCGACGGCCGCGACGCGAAGACCGGCCGCCCGCTGGTGCTGAACTACGACTTCCAGCGCGCGATCACGCCGGAGTTCCGTGCCGAGCTCGACTGGATGGTCAAGCAGTTCGCGAAGATCGGCGTGCAGCTCGAGATCCGCGCGACCGACTTCAACCAGTACCAGGACAAGACGCTGAAGGGCAAGCACCAGATCTTCTGGGCCGGCTGGCTCGCCGACTACCCCGATGCGGAGAACTTCCTGTTCCTGCTGTACGGGCCCAACTCGAAGAGCAGGCACGAGGGCGAGAACATCGCCAACTACGACAACCCCGAGTACGACAAGCGCTACAAGCAGCTGCAGCTGCTCGAAGACGGCCCGCAGAAGCAGAAGGTGATCGACGAGATGGTCGACATCGCGCGCAAGGACGCGGTCTGGTCGTTCGGCTACTACCCGTATGCCGCCGGCGCCTACCAGCAGTGGGTCTACAACGGCAAGCCGACCATCATGATCCGCGACATGGTGCGCTACCACCGGCTCGACCCGGTGCTGCGCACCGCGAAGCAGGCCGAGTGGAACCACCCGGTGTACTGGCCGCTGCTGCTGATCGCGGCGGCGCTCGCGCTGCTCGCCTGGATCGCGCGGCGCGGCTTCATCGCCCGCGAACGCGCCAACGCCCTGGCCGGCGTCGCCACCCGTCCCGCGAAAGCCTGACCGATGCTGAACTACGTGATCCGCCGTGGCTTCTACGGCTTCCTGATCCTGCTCGGGGTCAACCTGTTCACCTTCCTGCTGTTCTTCACCGTCAACACGCCCGACGACATGGCGCGCCTGAACATCGGCGGCAAGCGCGTCACGCAGGAGCAGATCGAGAAGTGGAAGACCGAGCGCGGCTACGACAAGCCGCTGTACGTCAACGACAAGGCGAGCGGCCTCGAGCGCATCACCGACACCGTGTTCTGGGACCGCTCGGTCTCGCTGCTGGCGCTGAAGTTCGGCCGCTCCGACGCGCGCAGCGCCACCGACATCGGCCATGAGATCCGCACCCGCATGTGGGTCAGCCTGCAGCTCGCGGTGCCGCTGTTCCTGCTGCAGATCGTCGCGAGCGTGGGCTTCGCGCTGCTGCTGGTGTTCTTCAAGAACTCGCGCATCGACTTCTGGGGCGTGGTCGCCTGCGTGCTGATGCTGTCGATCAGCAGCCTGTTCTACATCATCGTCGGGCAGTTCCTGTTCTCGCGCATGTTCCGGCTGGTGCCGATCTCGGGCTTCGCGCCGGGGCTTGATGCGGTGCGCTTCCTGATCCTGCCGGTGATCCTGTCGCTGCTGTCGCGCCTGGGCGGGGAAGGGCGGCTGTACCGCGCGATGTTCCTCGAGGAGATCGGCCGCGACTACGTGCGCACCGCGCGCGCCAAGGGCCTGTCGGAGCCGCGCGTGCTGTTCCGCCACGTGCTGCCGAACGCGCTGATCCCGATCATCACCAGTGCCGGCAGCTACCTGCCCTACGTGTTCCTCGGCAGCCTGGTGTTCGAGAGCTTCTTCGGCATCCCGGGCCTGGGTGCCTACGTGATCGATGCGATCTCGGGGCAGGACTTCGCGATCCTGCGCTCCATCGTCTTCATCGGCTCACTGCTGTACATCGGCACCTACATCCTCATCGACATCGCGTACACCTGGGTCGATCCCCGGGTCCGGCTCAGCTGAGCGCGCACCGGGACTGAACTCATGCCGAAGATTGTTTTCCTGTGGTCGGACGTGGTGGTGATGCTGCTCGTGCTCGCCCTGTTCGTGTACGGCTGGCGCATCCACCGCAGCCCCAACCTGCGCGCCTCGTGGCTGAAGGTGTTCCATGACCCGGCGGCGATGTGCTCGGCGGTGATCCTGCTGGTGTTCCTCGGCGTCGCGGTGGTCGACAGCGTGCACTTCCGGCGCGCGCTGCAGAACGCCGCGAGCGCCGGCGCGCAGCAGGCGCAGGCCTACAGCACGCGCACCGAATCGCTGCTCGACGTGGTGCTCTCGACGCAGGTCGAGGGGCGCGAGACCACCTATTCAGCGCCGCTCGCCACGCGTGCCTTCACGAAGGATTCGCGCGAGGTCAACGGCCGCACCGAGCGCATCTTCCCACGGCTCGACCACGGCGGCGCGCACCTGAAGGACGATGCGGCCGAGTGGGCCGGCGACGTGGCGCGGCGTGCCCTGCTGGGCCTCGTGATCGGCATGCTGGTCGGGCTGGCCATCGTGTCGGCGGTGGCCGCGGTGGTCGCGCGCGTCAACGGCTGGACCTGGCGCCAGGCGTGGCACCAGCTGCTGCACAACCACACCGACCTGCCGCTGCGCGCCGGCCTGATCACCGTGCTGGTGCTGTGCGCGGTCTTCGGGCCGATCTTCGCGCTYGCGACCCAGTACCACGTGTTCGGCACCGACCGCACCGGCAACGACGTGCTGTACCAGGCCTTCAAGAGCATCCGCACCGCGTTCGTGATCGGCAGCCTGTCGACAGTGGCAACGCTTCCACTCGCGGTCGCACTCGGCATCCTGGCGGGCTATTTCAAGGGCTGGATCGACGAGGTGATCCAGTACCTCTACACGACGCTGTCGTCGGTGCCCAACGTGCTGCTGATCGCCGCCTGCGTGCTGATGATGCAGGTCTTCATCGACACCCACCCCGACCTGTTCGAGACCGGCGCCGAGCGCGCCGACGTGCGGCTCTTCCTGCTGTGCGTGATCCTCGGCCTGACCGGCTGGGCCACGCTGTGCCGGCTGCTGCGCGCCGAGACGATGAAGCTGCGCGAGCTCGATTACGTGCAGGCCGCCACCGCGTTCGGCGTCAGCTCGTGGCGCATCATGCTGCGCCACATCTTCCCGAACGTCGTGCACCTGATCATCATCACGACGGTGCTCGATTTCTCGGCGCTGATCCTCTATGAGGCGGTGCTGTCGTACGTCGGCGTCGGCGTCGATCCGTCGATGAACAGCTTCGGCGGCATGATCAACCTGGCGCGCAACGAGATGTCGCGC
>NZ_JBFUCB010000404.1:0-5600 GCF_056405435.1 Rhizobacter sp. P1_G5
CACCTGGAAGGACTTCGCGGTCGCCGGTGGTGGTGGTGATTCGGCGATGACGGTGCTGAAGTCGCGTGTGGTGTCGGGCAACGCCCCGGCCGCGGCGCAGATCAAGGGCCCGTCGATCCAGGAATGGGCCAAGGAAGGCGTGCTCGCCAACATGGACGACGTCGCCAAGGCCAACAAGTGGGACGACCTGCTGCCCAAGGCCATCGCCGACGGCCTGAAGTACCAGGGCCACTACGTCGCCGCACCGGTCAACGTGCACCGCGTGAACTGGCTGTGGGCCAACCCGGAAGCCTTCAAGAAGGCCGGCGCCAAGGTGCCGACCACCTGGGACGAGTTCTTCGTCGCCGCTGAAGCGCTGAAGAAGGCCGGCATCATCCCGATCGCCCACGGCGGCCAGAACTGGCAGGACTTCACCACGTTCGAGGCTGTCGCGCTGGGCGTCGGCGGTGCGGACTTCTACAAGAAGGCCCTGGTGCAGCTCGACGCCGGCTCGCTGAAGAGCGCGACGATGGACAAGGTGCTGACGACCTTCCGCAAGGTCAAGGGCTACACCGACAAGAACGCCCCGGGCCGCGACTGGAACCTGGCCACCGCGATGGTGATCAAGGGCGAGGCCGGCATGCAGATCATGGGCGACTGGGCCAAGGGCGAGTTCCTGGCCGCCGGCAAGGTCCCGGGCAAGGACTTCACCTGCGTGGCCGCCCCCGGCACCGCGAAGTCGTACACCTACAACGTCGACAGCTTCGCGCTGTTCAAGCTGAAGGACCCGGCCAACCAGAAGGCCCAGCAGGRCCTGGCCACCGCGATCATGTCGCCGGAATTCCAGGAAGTGTTCAACCTGAACAAGGGCTCGATCCCGGTTCGCCTGGGCATGGACCTGAAGAAGTTCGACGATTGCGCGAAGACCTCGGCCGCCGACTTCGTGTCGACCTCGAAGGCCGGCACGCTGGTCCCGTCGATCGCCCACGGCATGGCGGTTCCGTCGGCTGCCGAAGGCGCGATCAAGGACGTGGTGTCGCAGTTCTGGAACGACGAGAAGATCACGTCGGCCCAGGCGCAGGACCGCCTGGTCGCTGCCGCCAAGACGAAGTAATCAGGCTTTAGCCCTGCCTCGGACGGCGCCCGCTCGGGCGCCGTCTTCCTGTTGCACGGGGATGGCGCAATACTCGCGTCCCGCCCCCGGTTGGCCCGCCCATGAAATCCTCCGCCTCCGTACGCCTCAGCCAGTGGATGCCCAAGCTGGTCGTCGCACCGTCGTTCTTCCTGGCCTTCTTCTTCATCTACGGCCTGATCGCGTGGAACGGCTACCTGTCGGTGTCGGCCTCGCGCCTGCTGCCCAACTATGAATTCATCGGGCTGCAGCAGTACACCAACCTGTTCGAGAGCGAACGCTGGTGGGTCGCGCTGAAGAACCTCGGCATCTTCGGCGGCCTGTTCATCTTCTTCGGCATGGCCATCGGCCTGCTGCTGGCCATCCTGCTCGACCAGAAGATCCGCGTCGAAGGCGTGCTGCGCACCATCTACCTCTACCCGATGGCGTTGAGCTTCATCGTCACCGGCACCGCCTGGAAGTGGATCCTGAATCCCGGTCTGGGCCTCGAGAAGGTCATGCAGGGCTGGGGTTTCGAGAACTTCCATTTCAGCTGGCTGATCGACCCCGACATGGCGATCTACACCGTCGTGATCGCCGGCGTCTGGCAGAGCGCCGGTTTCGTGATGGCGCTGTTCCTGGCCGGCCTGCGCGGCATCGACGACTCGATCCTGAAGGCCGCGCAGATCGACGGCGCGAGCCTGCCGCGCATCTACTGGCGCATCATCATCCCGAGCCTGCGGCCGGTCTTCTTCAGCACGCTGATGGTGCTGAGCCACCTGGCGATCAAGAGCTTCGACCTGGTGATGGCGCTGACCGCCGGCGGCCCGGGCTATGCGACCGACCTGCCGGCCACCTTCATGTACACGATGGCGTTCTCGCGCGGCCAGATCGGCCTGGGCGCGGCGTCGGCGACGATCATGCTGGCCACCGTGGCGGCGCTGGTCGTGCCCTACCTCTATTCCGAACTGCGCGGCAAGCGCTGAGCGGCCGCCGAGAGAACAAGACATGGGAAACAAATTCAACTGGCACCGCGCGGCGCTGTGGTCCGTGCTGCTGCTGTTCGCGCTGGTCTTCCTGCTGCCGATGTACGTGATGCTCACGACCTCGCTGAAGGACATGAACGAGGTGCGCGAGGGCAACCTGCTGTCGCTGCCGATGGCGCCCAGCTTCGCCTCGTGGGCCAAGGCCTGGTCGAGCGCCTGCACCGGCATCGACTGCGGCGGCCTGAAGCCGTTCTTCTTCAACTCGGTGCTGATGGTGGTGCCGGCGGTGCTGGTGTCGAGCACGCTCGGCGCGATCAACGGCTACGTGCTGAGCAAGTGGCGCTTCCGCGGCAGCGAGTTCATGTTCGCGATGATGCTGTTCGGCATGTTCATGCCGCTGCAGGTGGTGCTGCTGCCGATGTCGCAGGTGCTCGGCTGGTTCGGCATCGCGAGCTCGATCTGGGGGCTGGTCGCGGTGCACATCATCGCCGGCCTGCCGTCGACGACGCTGTTCTTCCGCAACTACTACGTCGGCCTGCCCGACGAGCTGATCAAGGCGGCGATGCTGGACGGCGCGGGCTTCTGGCGCATCTTCTGGCGCATCGTGCTGCCGCTGTCGACGCCGATCGTGGTGGTCACGCTGATCTGGCAGTTCACGAACATCTGGAACGATTTCCTGTTCGGCGTGGTGTTCTCGGGCGGCGCGTCCAAGCCGATCACGGTCGGCCTGAACAACCTGGCCAACACCTCCAGCGCGGTGAAGGAATACAACGTCGACATGGCCGCCGCGATGATCGCCGCGCTGCCGACGCTGTTCGTCTACATCGTCGCAGGCAAATACTTCGTGCGCGGCCTCACCGCCGGCGCCGTCAAGGGCTGACCGGCCCGGGCTTCAAAGAGAAAACGTCATGGGTGCACTTTCAATTCGCAACGTCCGCAAGAGCTACGGCCCGGTGGAGATCCTCAAGGGCATCGACATCGAGGTCGAGAACGGCGAGTTCCTGATCCTGGTCGGCCCGTCCGGCTGCGGCAAGAGCACGCTGCTGTCGATGATCGCGGGGCTCGACACGCCGACCACCGGCAGCATCCACATCGCCGACCGCGACGTGACCTACGCGCTGCCGAAGGACCGCGACATCGCGATGGTGTTCCAGAGCTACGCGCTGTACCCGAACATGAACGTCGGGCAGAACATCGCGTTCGGCCTCGAGATGCGCAACGTGCCGAAGGCACAGCGCCAGGAGGCGATCCAGCGCGTCTCGAAGATGCTGCAGATCGAGCACCTGCTCGACCGCAAGCCGGGCCAGCTGTCGGGTGGACAGCGCCAGCGCGTCGCGATGGGCCGGGCGCTCGCGCGCAACCCGAAGCTGTTCCTGTTCGACGAGCCGCTGTCGAACCTGGACGCGAAGCTGCGCGTCGAGATGCGCGCCGAGATCAAGCTGCTGCACCAGCGCACCGCTACCACCACCGTCTACGTGACGCACGACCAGGTCGAGGCGATGACGCTGGGCGACCGCATCGCGGTGATGCGCGACGGCCTGGTGCAGCAGTTCGGCACGCCCGACGACATCTACTCGCGCCCGGCGACGCGCTTCGTCGCCGAGTTCATCGGCTCGCCGGCGATGAACATCATCGACAGCCAGCGTGCGGCCGACGGCCTGAGCTCGCAGGGCGTGCCGCTGCTGCTGAACGATGCGCAGCGCGGCGCGCTGCAATCGACCAACGGTGCCGGCATCAGCTACGGGCTGCGGCCGGAGAGCCTGTCGTTCGCCGAGCAGGGACTGGCGGGCACGATCAGCATGCTGGAGCCGACCGGGCCGGAGACCTATGCGATGGTCGACACGGCGGTCGGCAAGCTGACGGCACGCGTGGCCGGAAAGGTGCACCAGCATGTGGGCGACAGCGTGCACCTGCGCTGGCAGCCGGAGGATGCGCACCTGTTCGACGCGAAGAGCGAGCAGCGCGTGGTGGGGTGAAGCCCATGGGGTGAGCACCGTGGGGTGATGTCAACCGTACGTCCGCGAGGACGACGCGAGGAGGCAGTGCATGACACCGATCATCGACTTCCGCTCACCCGACTTCCTGCGCCGGCACGTCCTCGACACGATGTCGTTGCGCGAGGGCCGCAGCCGCGACCCGAGCGGCGGCTTCTTCCAGTTCTTCCATGACGACGGCACGGTCAGTGACCGCGAGACGCGCGAGCTCGTCGGCAGCGCGTGCTGCGTCGTCAACCATGCGATGGCGGCGCGGCACTTCGGCCGCCCGGAATGGCGCGAGGCGACGCGCCACGGGCTGCGTTTCCTGCGTGATGCGCACCGCGACGCCGACACCGGCGGCTATGCGTGGCAGGTGCGCTGGCACGGTGCCGGCGGCAACTACGGCGAGCGCGACGTGCTCGACGCGACGAACCGCTGCGAAGGCCTCGCCTTCGTGCTGCTGGCGCACGCACAGGCGCTGAGGGCCGACATCGAGGACGCCCGGCTCGGGCTGCACGAGACCTTCGGCTTGCTGGAGCAGCACTTCTGGGAGCCGGCGCACGGGCTGTATGCCGACGAAGCGAGTGCCGACTGGAAGCTCGCGCCGTACCGCGGGCAGAACGCGAACCTGCGCGCCTGCCAGGCGATGCTGGCGGCATTCGAGGCGACCGGCGAGAGCCGCTTCCTCGACCGCGCCGAGACGCTCGCGCGCTCGGTCACGCAGCGGCTGGCGGCGCTGTCGCACGGGCTGGTCTGGGAGCACTACCGGCTCGACTGGTCGATCGACCGGGGCGATCACGGCGACGACGCCGGCAATCGCTCCCGGCCGCCGGGCTTCCAGACGGGACACCATGCGGCGTGGGCCAGGCTGTTGCTGATGCTGGACCGGCACCGGGCGAGCGACTGGCTCCTGCCGCGGGCGCGCGAGTTGTTCGCGGCCGCGACGCAGCACAACTGGGATGCGAAGCACGGCGGCTTGTTCCGCGGCTTCGCAGCGGACCGCGCGGTCGTCGACCACGACAAGCACGCCTCGGTACAGGCCGAGGCGCTGGCCGCCGCCGCCGGGCTGGCGGTGCGCACCGGCGAGGGCGGCTACTGGGATTGGTACGACCGCCTCTGGGAGCACAGCTGGGCGCATTTCGTCGACCATCCGCACGGGGGCTGGCACCGGGTCCTGTCGCAGGACAACCGCCCGCTCGGCGACGCGGGGAGCCCGGCCGGGGAGACGGATGCCGACACGATGGGGGCTTGCTACGAGGTGCTCCGGGCCATCGGAACCTAGGGTCATCGGCCCAGGACGCGCCGCGCGGCGAACGACACTRCATCGACGATCGCGACCAGCGCGATCATCGCGAGCAGCACCGTGCAGGTCTCGTGCATCTGGAACAGGCCCAGGTGGTAGTACAGCATCTGGCCCAGGCCGCCCGCCCCCACCACGCCCAGCACCGCTGCCGCGCGGATGTTGTTCTCCCACCGGTAGAGGCTGTACGACAGCAGTTGCGGCAGCACCTGCGGCAGCGTCGCCCACAGGAACACGCGCAGGCGGCC
>NZ_JBFUCB010000405.1:0-5598 GCF_056405435.1 Rhizobacter sp. P1_G5
GCGCTGGTGCGCAACGGCGATGCCGCGCGCAAGCTGCCGGCCTGCACGCAGTGCCATGGCGCCACGCTGACCGGCGTCGCCCCGGCGATTCCCGGCCTGCTCGGGCTGCCGCGCGACTACCTGGTCGCGCAGCTCGGCGCCTGGCGCACCGGCACGCGCCGCGCGCTGGCGCCCGACTGCATGGCGCAGGTGGCGCAGGCGCTGGCGGCCGACGAGGTCAGCGTGGTCGCGCAGTGGCTGGCGGTGCAGCGGGTGCCCGAGCCGGCGCATCCGGCTGCGACGCTGCCCGCCGCGTTGCCGATCACCTGCGGTGGCGTTCCCGACGTGACGAAGGTGTCGCCATGATGCGCGCGCTGATCGTGATCGCGCTGTTGATCGCCGCCGCGGCAGGGGTGGGGGTGGCGCTGGTGATGGCGCTGAACTTCCGCGACGAGTCGCCGCTGGTCGCCGATGCCGCGCCCTTCACCCCGCAGCAGGTGGCGCGCGGCGAATACCTGGCCCGCGCCGGCAATTGCGCCGGCTGCCACACCGAGCGCGGCGGCGTGCCGTATGCCGGCGGCCGCGGCATCGCGACGCCGTTCGGCACGGTGTTCGCCCCGAACCTCACGCCGCACCCGCAGCACGGCCTCGGCGGCTGGACCGCGGCGCTGTTCTGGCGCGCGATGCACAACGGCCGCTCGGCCGACGGCCGGCTGCTGTACCCGGCCTTCCCGTACACCGAACTGACCCGCGTCACGCGCGAGGATTCGGATGCGCTGTTCGCATACCTGCGCAGCCTGCCGCCCACCGACAAACCGAACCGGCCGCATGCGCTGGGGTTTCCCTACAACACGCAGGCGGCGCTGGCGGTGTGGCGTGCCGCGTTCTTCCGGCCCGGCTCGATGCCGCACGACGGCACGCACTCGGCGGCCTGGAGCCGCGGTGCCTACCTCGTCGAGGGGCTGGGCCATTGCAACGCCTGCCATACGAGCCGCAATGCGCTCGGTGCGAGCTCGGGCATCGCGCTCGGCGGCGGGCTGATCCCGATCCAGAACTGGTACGCGCCGTCGCTCAGCGATGCGCGCGAGGCCGGCGTGGGCGAGTGGGAACTGCCGAAGATCGTCGCGCTGCTGCGCAGCGGCGTCGCCGATGCGTCGCGCGGCGGCAGCGTCACCGGGCCGATGGCCGAGGTCGTGACCGGCAGCCTGCAGCACCTGAGCGCCGACGACCTGCTCGCGATGGCGACCTACCTGAAGGCCCTGTCGCGGCAGGAGGTGAAGAACCCGCCCGCCCCGGCGGCGGTGATGGCGCAAGGCGGCCAGCTGTACAAGCAGCACTGCGTCGACTGCCATGGCGAGGACGGGGAAGGCGCGCCGCCCGCCTATCCGCCGCTGGCCGGCAACCGTGCGGTGACGATGGATTCGCCGGCGAACCTGGTGCACATCGTGCTGGAAGGCGGCTTCGCGCCGTCGACGCCGGCGAACCCGCGGCCCTACGGCATGCCGCCGTTCGCGACCGTGCTCAGCGATGCCGAGCTGGCCAGCGTGCTGAGCTACGTGCGCGGCTCCTGGGGCAATGGGGGAGCGGAAGTCTCGCCGCTCGATGTCGCGCGGCTCAGGAAATGAGGGCGCTGACCTGAACCGCGGCCAGCAGGCCCAGCCCGAGCGCCAGCATCCAGCCCTTGATCTCGCCGCGCCGCTGCCACGGTTTCAAGCGGTGCGGCCGGCTCAGCATCGCGAGCACGACCGATGCGCAGCCCGACAGCACGAACAGCACCGCCATCGCGAGGCTCAGGCCGCTGTCGCCGCGCTGCTCGGCCATGTGCATCACGACGGCCCCCATCAATGCGCCTGCCCCCATCGCCATCAGCGAATCGCGCGAGCTGGCAACGGAGGAAGGGGACGGACCGGTCGACTGCGGCATGGGAGGCTCTCTGGAAGAAGCCACCATTGTCGGCAGGCCACCGCTGCGGCAGTCCACGCAATACGTGGCGGATCCCACGCCAGTCCCTGGGTTCGCACCCGCGATTGACGCCCCTTCCGGCCCCGGATAGGCTCGCGCACCGCGAACGATTTCACAGATTGCAGGGGAGCACCGCATGCCATTCCGCCGTTGCCGTCCGATCGCCGTCGCTTCCGGGCTGCTGCTCGCCGCCACCGGTGCGCAAGCCGCCGACGCGACCGACTACCTGAACCAGAAGCTGTGGGTGCAGATCGGCGCGTTCCGCCCGTCGATCAGCTCGCACATCCAGGTCGACCGCTCGAACAGCGGCACCACCGGCACCGACCTGCACCTCGAGGACGAGCTGGGCCTGCCCGAGCACAAGACGCTAGGCACGCTGCTGGTCGGTGCGCGCTTCGGCGACCGCTGGCGTGCCGAGTTCGAGTACTTCTCGCTGAAGCGCAGTGCTGACAAGACGCTGCTCGAGACCGAGATCGTCGTTGACGACACCACCTTCCCGGTGTCGGCCTCGGTCGACAGCGAGTTCGACTCGAAGGTCGCGCGGGCGAGCGTCGGCTACTCGTTCTACAAGACCGACGAGGCCGAGGCCGGTGCCGTGGCCGGGCTGCACGTCACGCGCTTCAAGTTCATCGTCGAGGGCCTGGGCCAGGTCGACGGCGGCACCGTCGCGGTCCGCCGCGAGGAGGCCGCGCACACCGTGCCGCTGCCGACGGTCGGCGCCTACGGCACCTGGTCGTTCGCGCCGAGCTGGCTGGCCTCGGGCCGCGCCGATGCGTTCGCGATCAACTACAAGGGCCACAAGGGCCGGCTGCTGAACTTCCAGGCCAACCTGCAGTACCGCTTCACCGGCAACTTCGCGCTCGGCGCCGGCTACCGCTACGACCAGTACAAGCTCACCGAGACGCGCCGCGACCCGCGCGGCGAGGTGCGCTACACCTTCCAGGGGCCGCAGGTCTTCATCGACGCCGGCTTCTGATCGCGCAGCGCCTGCGCCTGGCCATGGAGACTGCCGCCTCGCCCGCCCCCGATCCCGCCGTCTTCCTGCACCTGCGGATCGTGCTCAGCATGGTGGTGAGCCTGAGCATCGCGCGGCTGCTGTCGGGGCTGGCGGTGTTCGTGCAGCATCCGGGCCGGCAGAAGGCGTACTGGGTGCACCTGCTGTGGACGGCCTCGACCTTGTTGCTGCTGGTGCACTTCTGGTGGTGGGAGTTCCGGCTCGCGCAATTGCCGGTGTGGCGCTTCGAGCTCTATGCCTTCGTGCTGTTCTACGCGGGGTTGAACTACCTGCTGTGCGCGGTGCTGTTCCCGATCGACCTCGATGAATACGACGGCTGGCGCGACTATTTCCTGTCGCGCCGCCGCTGGTTCTTCGCGCTGCTGGCGCTGAGCTTCGTGGTCGACCTGGGCGACACCTGGATCAAGGGCAGCGCGCTGCTGCCCAAGCTCGGGCTCGAGTACCCGCTGCGGGCCGGCGTCTACGTGCTGCTGTGCGGCGCCGCGGCGCTCATCCGACACCCGGTGTTCCACGGCGCGTTCGCGGTCGGCAACCTGCTGTACCAGGTGTCGTTCATCGTGCGGCTGTATGACGTGATCKAGTGACGAACCGGGGCCCGGAAGTCAGGGATCCGTCGCGAAATCCCGGTCATTTCTGCGCGACACTCCTTCCTCGCCGGGCGTGACCCGGTTCCGCGCACCAGACCACGGCTCCACAAGACCTCGCGGTGCGCTTCACGGGAGGATCCCATGCCGCACAGCCATTCCATCGCCGTCGCTCCATTGCCGAACCACGTCCCCGCCCCGCGCTGACCTGCTGGCGGCTGGCACCGATGTCGTCCTTCAAGAACCTGCCGCTGAGCTGGGCGCTGTCGCGCCAATGGCACCAGGCGCCGTTGCCGTGGCTGGCCTGGGCGCTGGGCGGCGTCGCGGCTCTCGCCGCGGTGGCCGCGGCAGGCGCCTGGGTGCATCTCCAGCAGCGCGAGCTGGCGGCAGCCCGGCGCGATCTCGCCACGCTCCAGGCCCGCCCGGCGCCCGCCGCCGCCAGCGCCGCCGCCGAGCCCGAACCCGACTTCGCCCGCCGCCTCCCGGTTGACGCCAGCACCGCCGACTGGGTGCGCGACATGCAGCGCGTCACCGGCCAGCTCGGCGTCGCCGTCGTCAGCCTGGTCGACACGCCCCGCGCCGCCACCGCCGAGCAGCTCGGCCGCCACGACCTGCAGCTGACGCTGCGCGGCCCGTACCCGCAGGTCAAGCTCGTGCTGAAGGAGCTGCTCGACCGCCACGCCAGCACCACCGTCGCTCGCCTGAACCTGCGTGTGCTGACGAGCCCGGTCGATGTCGAGGCCACGCTGTTGCTGACGCGCTGGAGCCGCCCGCTGTTGACCGCGGCGAGCGCACCGGCGCCCCGCGCCTCGGAGGCCAGCCGCTGATGCCGATGCGCAAGAGCCTCTGGTGGGCCCTGGGCGGCACGCTCGCCCTCACCGCCGCCTCGCTGTGGGCCACGCGGCAGGCGCCCACGCTGGTCGCGGCCGCGGTGCGCGGCAACGATGCGCCTGCGCCAGCCGACGAGCGCCCGCTGTTGCAGGCGGCACCCGGCCCCGCGCGCTGGGATCGCGCCACGCCCGCCGGGCCCTTGCCCGCACAGTGGCCGGCCMAGGCCCTCGAGCCCGCCAAGCGCGACATCTTCCAGCCGGTCCTGCCACCCGCACCACCTCCGCCACCCGCGCCGAAGCCGGTGCCCGTCGTCGCGCCGCCACCGCCGGCACCGATGGCCCCGCCGATGAACTACCGCTTCTTCGGCCGCATGCTCACGCCCGAAGGCGCCTCGATCGTCTACCTCGTGAAAGGCACCGGCGTGCCGATCGAGGTGGCCGTCGACCAGCGCCTGGACGACGGCTATGTCGTCGAATCCATCACCGACCAGGCCGTGCAGCTGGTCTACCCGCCCCTCGGGCAGCGCGCCACCATCGGCATCGCGCCGCCACCGCAGTGAACGCCAGCAGCAGCATGACCACCCTCGCCCGAACCCTCCGCGCACTGCCCTTCGCACTGGCCGCGCTGCTGCTCGCCGGTTGCGCCGAGCAGCGTTACCGCGACGAAGCCCAGCAGGCGCTGCGCGCCGGCAACTACGAACAGGCCCTCAGCCAGCTCGACGCCGGGCTGAAGGAGTACCCGAACAGCACCACGCTGCGCAGCGGCCAGGTGCAGGCCCGCACCGAGGCGCTGGCCCGGCTGATCGCCGAATCGGCCGCCGCGCGTGCCGCCGGCCGCTACGAGGTCGCCGAGCAGGCGCTGCGCCGCGCGAAGGCGCTGAACCCGACCAGCAGCCGCATCGACGACCTGCTCGCCGACGTGGCCACCGAGCAGCGCCAGCGCGCCGCGCTCACCGAGGCCGAGCGCCTGGCCGCCGCGCAGCAGAACGCCGCCGCGTTGCGCGTGGTGGAGCAGGCGCTGAAGGACAACCCGCGCAACTCCGACCTGCTCGCGTTCCAGCGCCGCATCGAGGTCGACGTGCGCCAGGCCGAGGCGCGCGCCAACCAGAAGGGGCTGGCCGAGACCCGCCCGATCTCGCTCGATTTCCGCGACGCCGGGCTGCGCACCGTGCTCGACGTGGTGTCGCGCAACAGCGGCATCAACTTCATCCTCGACAAGGACGTGCGC
>NZ_JBFUCB010000406.1:0-5593 GCF_056405435.1 Rhizobacter sp. P1_G5
GGCTCAGCCCGAACGGTGTGTATCCCGTTCGCCCTGAGCTTGTCGAAGGGCTGGGCTGAGCCTGTCGAAGCCCTTTGCCAAGCAAAACGCCCGCGCGGGGCGGGCGTTCGGTGGCGTGGCGCCGGATCAGTTCGTCGCCGGTGCCTCGGCGCGCCGTTCGACGACCGACTTCGAGACGACCACCGGCTTGCCCTTCAGGCGGTTGATCGCCTGCGCCAGCGGGAAGTCTTCTTCGCTGCCGAACTCGGGCAGCGGCTTCAGCGGGTTCTTCTTCGCGGCTTCGTCCTCGAGCTTCTTGCGCGCTTCCTCGCGCGCCTTCTCGCGGGCTTCGTCCTTCTGCTCGGCGCCCTGGCCGCTGCCGATGTGCTTTTCCAGGTCGGCCTCGCGCACGCGCAGCGCCGAGAACAGGTTGCCGTCGGCGGTCTCGTCGATCATCACGTCGGGCACGATGCCCTTGGCCTGGATCGAGCGGCCGCTCGGCGTGTAGTAGCGGGCCGTCGTGATCTTCAGCGCGGTCTCGGGCGACAGCTGGCGCACGGTCTGCACCGAGCCTTTGCCGAACGTCTGCGTGCCCATGATGGTGGCGCGCTGGTGGTCTTGCAGCGCACCGGCGACGATCTCGCTCGCCGAGGCCGAGCCTTCGTTCACCAGCACCACCAGCGGCACCTTCTTCAGCGCGTCGGGCAGCTTGCGCAGCGGGTCACCGCCGCCACGGCGCAGGTAATCGCTCGGCGRGGCCTTGAACGACTGCTTCGATTCGGCGATCTGGCCGTTGGTGGTCACGACCACCGCATCGGCCGGCAGGAAGGCCGCCGACACCGCGACCGAGGCTTCGAGCAGGCCGCCCGGGTCGTTGCGCAGGTCGAGCACCAGGCCCTTCAGGTTGGGTTCCTGCTTGTAGATCTCTTCGAGCTTGCGGGCGAAATCGTCGACCGTGCGGTCCTGGAACTGGCTGACGCGCAGCCACGCGTAGCCGGGTTCGACGATCTTCGAGCGCACGCTCTGCACGCGGATTTCTTCGCGGGTGATCGTGACGGGGAAGCTGCGGTTCTCGGTCTTGCGGAAGATGGTCAGCAGCACCTTGGTGCTCGGCTCGCCACGCATGCGCTTGACGGCCTGGTCCATCGTCAGGCCCTTGACCACGGTGTCGTCGATCTTGGTGATCAGGTCGCCGCTCTTCAGGCCGGCGCGGAAGGCCGGAGATCCCTCGATCGGCGAGACGATCTTGACGAGACCGTCTTCCATGCCGATCTCGATGCCGACGCCGACGAAGCGGCCGGTCGTGCCTTCACGGAATTCCTTGAAGGTCTTCTTGTCGAAATACTGGGAGTGCGGGTCGAGACCGGCCACCATGCCGCCGATGGCGTCGGTGATCAGCTTCTTCTCGTCGACCGGCTCGACGTAATCGCTCTTGACCATCCCGAAGACGGCGGCGAGTTGCTGGAGTTCTTCCAGCGGGAGTTGCGCGGCGGTGTTGCGGGCCGTGGCCTGCAACTGCATGGTAGTGAGCGCGCCAGCGACGGCCCCCAGCGTGATCCAGCCTGCGACCTTGAGTTTGGCACCCATCATTGACCCACTTCCTGCCTGATAAGAAGACTTCACGCGGACCCAGTATAGAGCTGTGACCGCGTTTGGAGCCGCAGAGGCGGAGGAAGTTTCACGGCTATTTCGGGGCTTTGCCCGGCATCGTGTCGAGACGTGACGCGGGGTTTTCCCGCGCCCGTGTCAGACAAGCATGCCGTGCGCAGCCGCTCGGCTCACTGCTTCGTGGCGTTCCAGGTGCCGGTCGCCGCCGCACTCGGTCGTGTCCAGGTGCCCGAGCCGGTGCTGGCGCCGAGCGTGCCGCTGAAGCTGGCGTCGCTGCTGGTGCTGCCCACCGAGAGGCCGCCGGCGGCGCTGACCGTGCCGCTGACGATGAAGCTGCCGCCCACGCCGGACGAGGTGCAGGTGCCGATCACGTGCCCCGGGGCGTTGACCGACAGCGCGGTGCAGCTGCCGGTGTCGCCGCCGGCGTAGGTGACGCTCCAGGTGCCGGCCGCCGCCGCCGGGTGGTCGGGAATGGCAGGCGGCGTGACGCCGAGGCTCGCGGCGAGCGCCTCGAACGCGACCTTGTTGAGGCGGGTCTGCTTCGTCTGCGTGGCCGGCTTGTCCTGGAAGCCCTGGTAGACGTGGCCGCCGCGCTGCACGAAGACGCGCGTGAAGGTCTGGGCGGAGATGGCCGCCGGCAGGCCGGTGAAGGTCATGACCGGTGTCGCGCCATCCGCCGCGTTGCCCGCCGTGTAGGTGGCCGCGGGGAGGCTGCTGCAATTGGAGACCGCACCCGACACCGTGTCGACGTCGCACAGATGCAGGGTCACGGCGCCGCCGGCGCTGAAGCTGCCCCGCACCCGTTCCTGGGTGCAGACCTGGGTTCCGCAGCCGTTGCTGCCGTGGATGCTGCCCATCGATACCGTGTTCGCCGTCGAGACCGTTGCGCTGTTCGACACGGCCGGGTAGCTGGTGATCATCTGGGCCAGCGTGGTCACGCTGTTGCCGACGAAGCCATCCGTCAGCCGGTAGCCGACCGGGGTGCTGCTCTCGGTGTTCGAGATCGCGCGGATCTTCGCGCCGGCCGGCATCACGCCGGTCAGGTTCGCCGCGGTGACGCCGACGATGGTGGACAAGGTGTTGGTGCTCAGGTCCTGCGCCTTGGCGACGACGCTCGCGATCGTCTGGCCGGCCACGTCGGTGTCGACCCAGGTCGATTGGCCGATGTAGCCGTGGTTGTAGTCGTAGGCGCCGTTCGGGCCGCTGTGGTTCGGCGTTGCGCCGTCGAGCGGCGTGTGCCAGCCCTCGGCGGTGACGAACTGGACGGTGTCGTACACCACCACCGCCGGCTTGCCGCCCGACTGGGCCTCGCGCACGTCGTAGTAGGTGCCGCGGCCGGTCGAGTCGACGACGTTGTCGGAGTAGTAGTAGCGCAGCACGTAGTTGCCGGCCGAGGTGTACGTGAAGGTGCGGGCCCAGTAGCTCGCGGCGGCGGGCGCCGGTGCAGGCGGGGTGCCCGAGACCGGAGGCGGAGCCGGCGTGTCGCCGCCGCCCCCACCGCCGCAGGCAACGAGCGTGGACAGCGAAACGGCCAGGGCAGACGCCCACAGGGCGCGCGTGGAAGCAGAAATCATGGGTCTCCCTCGTGACATGACGTTGTGATCGTTGTGATCCAGCGCGCGATCTCGGCCGCACCCGGTCGGGCCGGATTCTGGTGGGAGGCCTGCTGTCCTACAAGCCCCCACATTGAGGAGGCCGCATGACCATGTGTGTCATCGATGACATGAATGGGGCGACGGCATCATCCGCAGCTCCCGATGTGCCCGCAGGCCGTGCAGAACTCGCAGCCGTCCTTGTGGATGACGGCATGGTTGCCGCATTCCGGGCAGGCCGTGCCGGCCAGCGGCGCGGCCGCGGCCTCGCCCGGGTCCGGCGGCTGCAGGATCCCCATGTCGCGCAGCGGATAGCCTTCCTCGTCCAGCACGCCCAGCATCGTGTAGCGGTGGATCACGAGCCGCGCCAGGTAGGCCACCGTCGACGGCCAGGTCTGCTGGCGCTGCTGGCCGGGCGCGAGCCCCGGCACGAAGGCCATGAAGTGGCCGAGCGGCTCGGCATAGCTCAGCAGCTTGCGCAGCTTCATGCCGATCCAGGCCGGGTCGAGCACCCGCATGTCCAGCGACAGGATGCGCGCGAGCCCGTCCATCGCCCGCGGGTAGTTGCCCGACAGCCCCATCGCGCAGGGCAGCGTGACTGCGCCGCCCTGGCCGCCCAGCCCTTCGGGCAGCTGCACCTCCTTCAGCGACAGCGTGAACGCCTCGTCGCTGGCCGGGTTGTGGATGTCGACCGACCAGGCGAGCGTGCCGTTCGGGCCGGTCAGCGGCTCCTGGCGGCTGAACATCGCGTCGATCACCGGCGTGGAGGCCGCGCCTTCGGCCGGCGCAGCCCACAGGCCCAGCTGCTCGCAGCGCCAGCGGATCACCGCGGCGGTGGCCGYCACCACGCCCGGGAAGCGCCGCGGCGCGCCGTCGGGCGGGAAGGGCATGTCGAAGGCGCGCTCCTCCTGCACGGTGGCCAGCGCGTCGAGCTTCAGCCGGACCCAGGCGGGGTCCTTCGCGCGCAGGTCCATCGACAGCGTCTTCGCGAGCGCACCCAGCCCGCGCGGCTGCTCGGCACCGTTCACCCACACCTCGAAGGGCGCGCTGCGCCCGTCCTGCGGCAGCTCGCCGATGAAGAGCGCGAACTCGCCATGCGGGTGCCGGATCATGTAGGTCCACGCGGCGTTGCCGGCCATCAGCTCGGGCCGGCCCGGCCAGCGCAGCGAGGCCAGCACCGGCTGCGGCGGCCGCTCGATGGCCAGCCGCTGGTTGGCATGCCCCGCCGGCGCCAGCTGCAGCGGCAAGGCGGCAGGCTCCACGCTCAGCACCGAGCCCAGCACCGCGTTCGGCCGGTAGGTCGCCAGGCCCTTCAGCCCCGAGGTCCAGGCGCGCAGGTACAGGTCCTGGAAATCCGCATACGGGTAGTCGGCCGGCACGTTCACCGTCTTCGAGATCGCGGTGTCGACGAACGGCGAGACCGCGGCCACCATCTCCTCGTGGGCCTGCGCGCTCATCTCGAGCGCGGTGACGAAGGCGTCGGTGAGCGGTGCCTGCGGGCCGCGCAGGTGGCGGTACAGGCGCCAGGCGTGGTCTTCCACCGGGTACTGCTTCATGCTGCCGTCGGCCATGCGCTTGCGGCGCTGGTAGCTCCACGAGAACGCCGGCTCGATGCCGTTGCTCGCGTTGTCGGCGAAGGCCAGGCTGATGGTGCCGGTCGGCGCGATCGACAGCAGGTGCGAGTTGCGCAGCCCCTGCTTGCGGATGCGCTCCTTCAGCGGCCCGGGCAGGCGCGACGCGAAGGTGCCGCGGCTCAGGTAGAGATCGGCGTTGAAGAGCGGGAACGCGCCGCGCTCGGCGGCGAGATCGCACGACGCGGCATACGCGCTGTCGCGCAGCAGCGTCGCGATGCGGCGCGCCTCGTCGCGCGCGGCGGCGCTGTCGTAGCGCAGGTTCAGCATCACCAGCGCATCGCCCAGGCCGGTGAAGCCGAGGCCGATGCGGCGCTTGCTGCGCGCTTCGCGGGCCTGCGCATCGAGCGGCCAGAAGCTGATGTCGAGCACGTTGTCGAGCATGCGCACCGCCAGCGTCACGAGCCGCGTGAAGCCGGCGTCGTCGAAGCGCGCGCCCGCGTCGAACGGGGTGCGCACGAAGCGCGTCAGGTCGATCGAGCCGAGGCAGCAGCAGCCGTAGGCCGGCAGCGGCTGCTCGCCGCACGGGTTGGTGGCGGTGATGGTCTCGCAGTACGACAGGTTGTTGTCGAGGTTGATGCGGTCGAGGAACAGCACGCCCGGCTCGGCGTGGTCGTAGGTGGAGCGCATGATCTGCTCCCACAGCGCACGCGCCGGCAGGCTGCGGTAGACCCACAGCCCGTCGTCGCGCTGGTGCGCGCCGGCCGCCACCTGGTGCGGGCCGGCCGCGGCGCGGTGCACCAGGTCGACCGCGGCGTCGCGCTGCACCGCTTCCATGAAGGC
>NZ_JBFUCB010000407.1:0-5585 GCF_056405435.1 Rhizobacter sp. P1_G5
TCGTCGAGCACCTGCGCTTCAAGGGCAACGAGCGCCCTGCCGTCGTCTACTGGGGTTGCCGCAGCCGCGCCGACCTGTACCTGCACGACTGGATGCTGCAGGCCGCCGCCGAGCTGCCGTGGCTGGGCTACGTGCCGGTGCTGTCCGAGCCGAAGCCCGATGATGGCTGGACCGGCCGCACCGGCTTCGTCCACCAGGCGCTGATGGCCGACCTGCCCGACCTGTCCGCCCACCAGGTGTATGCCTGCGGCGCGCCGGTGATGGTGGAATCGGCCCAGCGCGACCTGGTGGCCCGCTGCGGCCTGCCCGCCGAAGAGTTCTACGCCGATTCATTCACGTCGGAAGCCGACAAGCACCCTGCCTGAGACCCCTCGATGCAACGCAGACACCTTCTTTCACTGCTCGGCGCCGCCGCGCTGCCCGCCACGACCTTCGCACAGGCCGGCAAGCCGATCCGGCTCGTCGTGCCCTACTCGCCCGGCGGCCCGCTGGACGTGATCGCCCGCGCGCTGGCCGACAAGGTCAAGGACAGCCTGGGCCTCGTGATCGTCGACAACAAGGCCGGCGCCGGCGGCAACATCGGCGCCGATGCGGTCGCGAAATCGCCGCCCGACGGGCTGACGATCGTGATGGGCGCGGTCGCGACGCATGCGATCAACCCGTGGCTCTACGCGCGCATTCCGTACGACCCGATCCGCGACTTCACGCCGATCACCGGCGTCGCGCAGGTGCCGAACGTGCTGGTGATGAACGCCGAGACGGCCACGCGGCTGGGCATCCGCAGCGTGGCCGACCTGGTCGCGTACGCGAAGAAGAACCCCGGCAAGCTGAACTACGGCTCCGGCGGCAACGGCAGCGCGGGGCACCTGGCCGGAGAGATGTTCAAGGCACAGGCCGGCGTCTTCATGGTCCACATCCCGTACTCGGGCGGCAACCCGGCGCAGCTCGCGTTGCTGTCGGGCCAGGTCGACCTCAACTTCGACAACCTGGCGACCGCGTCGACCAACATCAAGGCCGGCAAGCTGCGCGCGCTGGCCGTCACGACCACGGCGCGCTCGAGCGCGATGCCCGAGGTGCCGACCATCGCCGAAGCGGGCGGCGGGCTCGCGCGCTTCGACGTGAACACCTGGTTCGGCCTGTTCGGCCCGGCCGGCCTGCCGGCCGACGTGACGCGCAAGATGAACAAGGCGTTCACCGACGCGCTCGCATCGCCCGACATCAAGGCGCGCTTCGCGAGCCTGATGGCCGAGCCGATGCCGAGCACGCCGGAGCAGTTCGGCGCGTTCGTCAAGCGCGAACGTGCGAAGTACGAGCAGGTGGTGAAGGCCTCAGGCGCGAAAGTCGACTGAAGCCCTCGGCGCCCGGTTTACTTCTTCTTTGCAGGAGCCTGCGGCTGCGATGCCGGCGTCGTGCCGCCATCCACGCCCAGGCGGCCGCCGGTGCCCAGGCCGCCCTTGACGGTCTGCGCCTTGTAGTTGCGCAGCGACTTCACCATCTGGTTGAACGAATCGGCGAACGCGGCCACGACCACCTTGCCCTGCGGCGTGTTCGCGTAGCCGCCGCCACCGCCGACCAGCCCGCCGGTGAAGGCGGCGCCGAACATGCCGAAGTCGAAGTTCTTCGCGGTGCCTTCGGCGGCCGAGATCTGCACGCCCGAGCGGTTGTCGATCAGCAGCAGCGTCGTCGACGCTTCATTGCGGCTCACGTTGCCGGCCACGGCGCCCAGCAGGCCCAGCCCGCCGCCGCCGAGGAAGCCGCCGCCGCCGCCGGTTTTGCCCGAGAACTGGATCGCCGGACTCATCGTGTAGTCGGCCGCGACCATCTGGCCCTTGCCGAAGTTGCTGTTGGCGCGCACTTCGCCGCTTTGCTCCAGCGAGCGCTCCTTCATCATGTTGTTCATCGCACCGCCGCGCTCGACGATCACGAAGCAGTTGCTCTGCTGCACCATCAGGCGCAGCACCGGGATGGTGGAGCCGAGCTGGTGCTGGCGCAGCTGGTAGTACCAGGGCGCGGTGGTGTCTTCCTGCACGGCCAGCGTGCCCAGCGATTCGGGGCACTTCTCGAGCTGGCTGTTGTTGTTCTCGGCCGTGCCGCCACCGGCAGCGCCCGACACGGTGCCCTTGTTCTCGCCCATCGTCGGCATGGTGGAACCGCAGGCGCTGAGCAGCGCGGCGGTGGCGACGGCGACAAGGGACAGACCGGTCAGGCCGGACGGGCGCAGGGTGGCTTGCATGGAAGAACTCCTAGGGGTTGGCGCGGCCCTGGTCCCGGGCCGTTTTGTGCCGGCCAGTATAGGAACGCGCCCCCTGCAGAGGAACCACCCAAGCGGGTGGTTCTTGCCCCTTCGCGGCTCACTCCGCGGCTCACTCGCCCAGATAGGCGGCGCGCACTTTCGGGTCGTCCAGCAGCGCCTTCGCGTCGCCGTCCATCGTGACCTCGCCCGACTCCATCACGTAGCCGCGGTTGGCCAGCTGCAGCGCCCGGCTCGCGTTCTGCTCGACCAGCAGCACCGTGGTGCCGCGGCTGTGGATGTCAGCCACCACCTCGAAGATCTTGTCGACCATGATCGGCGACAGTCCCATCGATGGCTCGTCCAGCAACAGCACCTTCGGCTTGGCCATCAGCGCGCGGCCCATCGCGAGCATCTGCTGCTCGCCGCCCGACATCGTGCCGGCCAGCTGGTTGCGGCGCTCCTTCAGGCGCGGGAAGATCGCGAACACCTTCTCGATGTCGGCCTCGACCTCCTTGTCCTTGCGCACGAAGGCGCCCATCTGCAGGTTCTCGGTGATCGTCATCCGCGTGAAGGTGCCGCGGCCCTCCGGCACCATCACCAGGCCCTGCTTGACCAGGTCCCACGGCCCCTGCCCCTTGATCGGCTTGCCGAGGAATTCGATGTCGCCGGCGGCCACCGGCTGCAGGCCGGTCACGGCCTTCAGCGTCGTCGTCTTGCCGGCGCCGTTGGCACCGATCAGGCTGACCAGCTCGCCTTCGTTCACCTCGAACGACACGCCCTTGACGGCCTGGATGCCGCCGTAGGCGACCTTGAGGCCCGAAACTTTCAACAATGTTGTTGCCATGTGGGCGTCCTCAGTGGGCCTTGTGTCCGGCGCCGAGGTAGGCCTCGATCACCTTTTCGTTGCGTTGCACGTCGGCCGGCGTGCCTTCGGCGATCTGCTTGCCGTAGTCGAGCACGGTGACGCGATCGCACAGGCCCATCACCAGCTTCACGTCGTGCTCGATCAGCAGGATCGTGCGGCCGTCGTTGCGGATGCGGTCGATCAGCTCGCGCAGCACGACCTTCTCGGTCGCGTTCATGCCGGCGGCCGGCTCGTCGAGCGCGATCAGCTTCGGGTCGGTGGCGAGCGCGCGGGCGATCTCCAGCCGGCGCTGGTCGCCGTAGCTCAGCGTGCGGGCCTTGAACTCGGCGTACTTGCCGATGCCGACATAGTCGAGCAGCTCCTGCGCACGCTTGGCGATCGCGGCCTCCTCGGCCTTGAAGCCGCTGGTGCGGAACACCGCGCCGATCAGGCCCGAGCCGGTGCGCACGTGGCGGCCCACCATCACGTTCTCGAGTGCCGTCATCTCGGCGAACAGCCGGATGTTCTGGAAGGTGCGCGCGATGCCGGCCTTCGCCACCTCGTGCACCGCGGTCGGCTGGTAGGGCTTGCCGCCCAGCTCGAAGCTGCCGGCGTCGGGCGTGTACAGCCCGGTCAGCACGTTGAAGAAGGTCGTCTTGCCGGCGCCGTTGGGGCCGATCAGGCCATACACCTGGCCGGCCTCGATCGAGATGCCGACATCGGAGAGCGCTTGCAGGCCGCCGAAGCGCTTGGAGACGCCACTGACCTTGAGAACAGTTTCTGCCATGCGGAGCTCCTTGTTGTTATTTGGTCGGGACGGGAGCCGCCTTGCCGTGCTCCGGCGAAGGCCACAGGCCCCGCGGGCGCGACAACATGATGGCGATCATCGCCAGCGCGATCAGCAGCTGGCGCAGGATGGCCGCGTCGAGCCGGCCGTCGGTCATGTTCTGCAGCGGGCCGGCCACGTAGCGCAGCACTTCGGGCAGCGCCGACAGCAGCAGCGCGCCGAGGATCACGCCCGGGATGTGGCCGATGCCGCCCAGCACCACCATCGCGACGATCATCACCGACTCCTGCAGGCTGAACGATTCCGGCGAGATGAAGCCCTGGAAGGTCGAGAACAGCACGCCCGACACGCCGCCGAAGGTGGCGCCCATGCCGAACGCCAGCAGCTTCAGGTTGCGGGTGTTGATGCCCATCGCCTTGGCCGCGATCTCGTCCTCGCGGATCGCCATCCACGCGCGGCCGATGCGCGAGCGCTCGAGCCGGTAGCAGATCAGCACGCTGAGCACCACCAGCGCCAGGAAGAAGAAGTAGTAGCTCGTGACCGGCGGCAGGTCGATCACGCCGAACAGGCTGTGCCGCTTGCCGAGGTCGTAGCCGAGGAAGTTGAACGAATCGATCTGCGCCAGCCCCTTCGGGCCGTTGGTGATGTTGACCGGCGCATCCAGGTTGTTCATGAACACGCGGATGATTTCGCCGAAGCCGAGCGTGACGATCGCGAGGTAGTCGCCGCGCAGCTTCAGCGTCGGCGCACCCAGCACCACGCCGAAGATGCCGGCCACCAGCGCGCCGATCGGGATCGCGAGCCACCACGGCGTGTGCAGTCCGCCCGGGAACATCTCGGCGATGCGCGGGAAGGTCTCGGCCAGCTGCGGCGACGCGAGCAGGCCGAACAGGTAGGCGCCGACCGCGTAGAACGCGACATAGCCCAGGTCCARCAGGCCGGCGTAGCCGACCACGATGTTCAGGCCGAGCGCGAGCAGCACGTACAGCAGCGCGATGTCGAGGATGCGCACCCAGGCATTGCCGAAGTACTGCGCGATGAAGGGCGCGATCGCCAGCACGATGGCCGCGGCGATCCAGGTCCCGATCTTGTTGTCTCTGAGGTTCATGGTGGGATTCCTTGTGCGATCAGGCGCGGTCGGCGACACGTTCGCCCAGCAGGCCCTTCGGGCGCAGCGTCAGCACGAGGATCAGCACGATGAAGGCGAAGATGTCCTGGTAGTGGCTGCCCAGCACGTCGCCGGTCAGGTCGCCGATGTAGCCGGCGCCGAGCGACTCGATCACGCCGAGCGCCACGCCGCCGACCATCGCGCCGGCCAGGTTGCCGATGCCGCCGAACACCGCGGCCGTGAAGGCCTTCAGCCCCGGCAGGAAGCCCATCGAGTGCTGCACCGAGCCGTAGTTGGCCGCGTACATCACGCCGGCCAGCGCGGCGAGCGCGGCACCGATGATGAAGGTGGCCGAGATCACGGTGTCGGGCTTGACGCCCATCAGGCTCGCCACGCGCGGGTTCTCGGCGGTGGCGCGCATCGCGCGGCCCAGCTTGGTGCGGTTCACGAGGTACATCAGCCCGGCCAGCGTGATCGCGGTGACGACCAGGATCAGGATCTGCACGGTGTTGATCACCGCACCGCCGATGAAGAAGGGCTCGCTCGGCAGCAGGATCGGGTACGACTTGTAGTTCGGCTTCCAGATGATCATCGCGAGCGTCTGCAGCAGCAG
>NZ_JBFUCB010000408.1:0-5583 GCF_056405435.1 Rhizobacter sp. P1_G5
CGCCCGAGATGGGGAAGCCGCCGGCCATCGACTTGGCGGTGGTGATCAGGTCCGGCGCGACCGGCCATTGCTCGCTCGCGAACCAGGTGCCGGTGCGGCCGGCGCCGGTCTGCACCTCGTCGGCGATCAGCAGGATGCCGTACCGCTCGGCCAGGGTTTTCAGGCGCGCGATGAACTCGTTCGGCGCGACGTGGAAGCCGCCTTCGCCCTGCACCGGTTCGATGATGAACGCGGCCACGCGCTCCGGCTCGATGTCGTTCTTGAAGATCGTCTCCACCGAATGCAGTGCGTCGTCGATGCTGACGCCGTGCAGCGCGTTCGGGAACAGCGCATGGAAGGTCTCGCCCGGGAACGGCCCGAAGCCGGTCTTGTACGGTGCGACCTTGCCGGTCAGCCCGAGCGTCATCATCGTGCGGCCGTGGTAGCCGCCGGTGAACGCGATCACGCCCGGGCGGCGCGTGAACGCGCGGGCGATCTTGACGGCGTTCTCGACCGCCTCGGCCCCGGTCGACAGGAACAGCGACTTCTTCGCGAAGGCGCCGGGTGCCAGCGCGTTCAGCCGTTCGGCCAGCTCGACGTAGGGCTCGTAGGCGAGCACCTGGAAGCAGGTGTGGGTGTAGGCGTCGAGCTGGGCCCGCACGGCGGCGATCACCTCCGGGTGGCAGTGGCCGGTGTTGAGCACCGCGATGCCGCCGGCGAAGTCGATGTAGCGCCGGCCCTCGACGTCCCAGACCTCGGCATTGGCGCCGCGGGCGACGAAGATCGGGTGGGCCTGGCCGACCCCGCGGGCCACCGCGGCATGGCGGCGCGCCATCAGGACGGCATTGGTGTCGTGTTCGCGTTGCATGGCCAGGCTCCAGGGCAGGGAAAATTCGTGTGGGCGGACTGTAGGCAGCCGCTGCGCGCGCCGCCATGTACAGACGGTGCGGCGTTTCGGTGTACTGTGCAGGCCGCGGGGCCTGTACATGCAAGCCCTGATCCGGTGCGCCATGCACGAGGAAGCAGCAGTAGCCACGACACGCCGATGTTCACGCTGAACCCGAACTCCCCGATGCCGCTGGTCGGCCAGATCGTCGACGGCTTGCGCCGCATGATTGCCGAGCAGTCGCTGAAGCCCGGCGCCAAGCTGCCGTCGATCCGCGCCTTCGCGGCCTCGCACGGCGTGAGCGTCTTCACCGTGGTCGAGGCCTACGACCGGCTGGTCGCGCAGGGCTGGCTGGTGTCGCGCGCGAACGCCGGCTTCTTCGTGAAGCGGCGCGGCGGCGACGCCCCGGCAGTGGCGCCGCCGCCCAAGCCGGTGGCCGACCTGCGCTTCGATGCGCAGTGGTACCTGAAGCAGATTTTCGAGAACCGCAACCTGGCGCTCAAGCCCGGCTGCGGCTGGCTGCCGCACGACTGGCTGTTCGAGGACGGCGTGCGGCGCAGCCTGCGCCAGATGGCCGCCGACGGGGCCGAGCTGGGGGGCTACGGGCTGCCGCACGGGCACATGGCGCTGCGCATCCTGGTGACCGAGTCGCTGGCCGAGCACCAGATCGCGGTCGGCGCCGAGCAGGTGCTCCTGACGCAGGGTTCGAGCCAGGCGCTCGACCTCGTCGCGCGCCGGCTGCTGAAGCCGGGCGATGCGGTGCTGGTCGACGACCCCGGCTACCCGAACCTGATGTTCATGCTGCGCTTTCTCGGTGCGCGGCTGATCGGCGTGCCGCGTACGCCGGCCGGCTACGACCTGCCGGCGCTGGAGGCGCTGCTGGCCGAGCACCGGCCGAAGGCCTTCTTCACGCAGCCGCGGCTGCAGAGCCCGACCAGTTCGGTCACGCCGCTGGCGCAGCTGTACCGGCTGTTGCAGCTGGCCGACGCGCACGACCTGACGCTGGTCGAGAACGACATCTATGCCGACATGGACCCCGAGCCGCGGCCCTCGCTCGCGAGCCTCGACCAGCTGCGCCGCGTGGTCTACGTCGGCAGCTACTCGAAGACGATCTCGCCGAACATCCGCGTCGGCTACGTCGTTGCGCGGCCGGACCTGCTGGACGAACTCGCGCAGCTGAAGATGGTGTCGGGGCTGACCTCGTCGGACATCACCGAGCGGCTGGCCTTCGGCGCGCTGACCGAAGGCCGCTGGCGCAAGCACCTGAAATCGCTGCGCGACCGGCTGGCCGACGGGCACGGCCGGGTGGCGCAGCGGCTGGCGGGGCTCGGCTTCGAGCTGTTCAGCGAGCCGAAGGCGGGCCTGKACCTGTGGGCGCGCCACCCGGACCTGCCCGACGGTGCCGAGCTGTCGCGGCAGGCGGTGGGCGAGGGCATCATGCTCGGGCCGGGGCAGCTGTTCCTGGTCGAGCCGCGGCCCACCGGCTGGCTGCGCTTCAACGTGGCCTTCAGCGACGACGAGCGGCTGTACCGTTTCCTGGCGGCGCAGATCCGGTTGCAGGAGGCGGCTTAGGGTCGGCATGGGCGCGCGCAAAGGCGCGTGGGGGGAGGCCGTGGCGCGCCGGCCGGGTCGGTCATCGCCCCTGGCGGGGCGCTGACTTCCCTCCGCTGACTGGTTTCATGGCCCGTCGCCGAAACTCCCGCCACTCACTTCGTTCGTTGTGGTCAAACAGTCGGCGACAGTCAGTTCACGAAGCGCGCTGCGCGCGCGGGCCAGGAAACCAGCCAGCTCCGGCGACCCGGCTTTATTGGCGCTCCACGRCCTCCCCCCACGCGCCTTTGGGCACCGCCCTGCTCCTTTGGGAGATGACAAGCGAACAAGTGGGGTTGATACCCGGGTGTATCCCGGGCCGTCCCGATCCGGGCCGACAGGCCCTTTCCTATAATCTTCGGTTCCGCCCAGCCCGTTCCCCTAGAGAGAAAACCGGATGAAAGCCTCCGAGATCCGCACCACGTTCCTGAAATTCTTCGAATCGAAGGGGCACACGGTGGTCGCCTCCAGCCCGCTGGTGCCGGCCAACGACCCGACGCTGATGTTCACCAACTCGGGCATGGTGCAGTTCAAGGACGTGTTCCTCGGCAGCGACAAGCGCCCCTACGTGCGCGCCGCCTCCGTCCAGGCCTGCCTGCGCGCCGGCGGCAAGCACAACGACCTCGAGAACGTCGGCTACACCGCGCGCCACCACACCTTCTTCGAGATGCTGGGCAACTGGAGCTTCGGCGACTACTTCAAGCACGACGCGCTCACCTGGGCCTGGGAACTGCTGACCCAGGTCTACAAGCTGCCGGCCGACAAGCTGTGGGCCACCGTCTACATCGACGACGACGAGGYCTACGACATCTGGACGAAGGTGATCGGCCTGCCGCCCGAGCGCGTGGTGCGCATCGGCGACAACAAGGGCGCGAAGTACGCCTCCGACAACTTCTGGATGATGGCCGACACCGGCCCCTGCGGCCCCTGCTCGGAGATCTTCTACGACCACGGCCCCGGCATCGCCGGCGGCCCGCCCGGCTCGCCCGATGCCGATGGCGACCGCTACATCGAGATCTGGAACAACGTGTTCATGCAGTTCGACATGCAGCCCGACGGCAGCATCAGGAAGCTGCCGGCGCCCTGCGTCGACACCGGCATGGGCCTGGAGCGCCTGGCCGCAATCYTGCAGCACGTGCACAGCAACTACGAGATCGACCTGTTCGACAAGCTGATCCGCGCCGCCTCCCGCGAGACGGGTGAAAAAGACCTGTCGAACAAGAGCCTGCGCGTGATCGCCGACCACATCCGCGCGACCGCCTTCCTGGTCAGCGACGGCGTGATCCCGAGCAACGAAGGCCGCGGCTACGTGCAGCGCCGCATCATCCGCCGCGGCATCCGCCACGGCTACAAGCTCGGCCAGAAGAAGCCGTTCTTCCACAAGCTGGTGGCCGACCTGGTCAGCGAGATGGGCGCGGCCTACCCGAAGCTCGCCGCCGACCAGCAGCACATCACCGACACGCTGAAGGCCGAGGAGGTTCGCTTCTTCGAGACGCTGGCCAACGGCATGGAGATCCTCGACGCCGCCCTGGCCGGCGGCCAGAAGACGCTGCCCGGCGACGTGGCCTTCAAGCTGCACGACACCTACGGCTTCCCGCTCGACCTGACGCAGGACGTCTGCCGCGAGCGCGGCGTGGAGGTCGACGAGGTCGGCTTCGGCGCGGCGATGGAGCAGCAGAAGGCGGCCGGCCGCGCGGCCGGCAAGTTCAAGATGGCGCGCGCCGTGGAGTACACCGGCGCCGGCCATGCGTTCACCGGCTACGAGCACCTGCAGGAGCAGGCGACCGTCGCGGCGCTCTACCAGGAGGGCAGCCCGGTGCAGCAGCTGCTCGAAGGCCAGACCGGCATCGTCGTGCTGAGCGTGACGCCGTTCTACGCCGAGAGCGGCGGCCAGGTCGGCGACCAGGGCTCGCTGAGCGCCGAGGGCGCGCTGTTCGGCGTGCAGGACACCCAGAAGATCAAGGCCGACGTGTTCGGCCACCACGGCGTGATGAGCCAGGGCAAGCTGTCGGTGGGCGACACCGTCACCGCGCGCGTCGACGCCGACCTGCGCGCGGCCACCGTGCGCAACCACAGCGCCACCCACCTGATGCACAAGGCGCTGCGCGAGGTGCTGGGCACGCACGTGCAGCAGAAGGGCTCGCTGGTCGACGCCGAGAAGACGCGCTTCGACTTCGCGCACAACGCGCCGGTCACGCCGCAGCARATCGCCGAGATCGAGCGCCGCGTCAACGCCGAGATCCTCGCCAACGCGGCCACCCAGGCGCGCGTGATGGACATCGAATCGGCCCAGAAGACCGGCGCGATGATGCTGTTCGGCGAGAAGTACGGCGAGACCGTGCGCGTGCTCGACATCGGCAGCAGCCGCGAGCTGTGCGGCGGCACGCATGTGCAGCGCACCGGCGACATCGGCCTGTTCAAGGTGGTGGCCGAGAGCGGCGTGGCCGCCGGCGTGCGCCGCATCGAGGCGGTGACCGGCGCGAATGCGCTGACCTACCTGCAGACGCTCGAAGGCACGCTGCACCAGCTGGCCGCGACGCTGAAGGCCGCGCCCACCGAGGTGCCGCAGCGCTTGGCGCAGGTGCTGGAGCAGGTGCGTGCGCTCGAGAAGGAACTCGGCGCCGTGAAGGGCAAGCTCGCGTCGTCGCAGGGCGATGAACTGGTCGGCCAGGCGGTCGACGTGAAGGGCCTGAAGGTGCTGGCCGCGCGCCTGGAGGGTGCCGATGCGAAGACGCTGCGTGAGACGCTCGACAAGCTGAAGGACAAGCTGAAGACGGCGGTCATCGTGCTGGCGGCGGTCGACGGCGACAAGGTGCAGTTGGCGGCCGGCGTCACCGCCGACAGCGTCGGCAAGCTCAAGGCCGGCGAGCTGGTCAACTTCGTCGCGCAGCAGGTCGGCGGCAAGGGCGGCGGCAAGGCCGACATGGCGATGGCCGGCGGCACCGATGCATCGCAGCTGCCGCAGGCGCTCGCCTCGGTGCAGGGCTGGGTGGCGGGCAAGCTCTGAACCGCCGATGCTGAATTGGCAGATCCGGCCGTGCCGTCGTGACGACGAAGCGGCGCTGATCGCGCTGTGGCAGGCCTGCGGGCTGACGCGGCCGTGGAACGATCCGGCCAAGGACATCGCC
>NZ_JBFUCB010000409.1:0-5563 GCF_056405435.1 Rhizobacter sp. P1_G5
GAGCTGAACGCGTTGATCGAGAGCTGCATCGAGCTGCTGGTGCGCTCGCCGGCGCCGCCGGCGCTGGCCAGCGTGCTGCCGCCCGCGCCGGCGCAGCGTGCGGCGGTGCGGCCGCTGGGTTGAAGAATTCGAGAATGGCTTCGTGATGAAACTGATCGTCCTGCTGAGCATCGCTGCGGTGCTCTATCACTACGCGGTGTACCCGGCGCTGGTGCTGCTGATCGCGCGCTGGCGCGGGCGTGGCGCTGCGGCCGAGTATCCGGCCGAGGGCGGTACACAATGGCCGCGCGTCACGCTGCTGATCGCCGCGTACAACGAGGAGCGCGTGATCGAGGGCAAGATCCTCAACTCGCTGGAGCTCGACTACCCGCACCCGATCGAGCTGATCGTCGTGTCGGACGGTTCGAGCGACAGCACGCCGCAGATCGTCTCGCGCTACGCCGATCGCGGCGCGGTCTCGATGCACCAGGCGCCGCGGCGCGGCAAGACGGCGGCGCTGAACCGCGGCGTCGCGGCCGCCACCGGCGAGATCGTGGTGTTCTCCGACGCCAACAATGATTTCAACCGTGATGCGCTGAAGGCGCTGGTGCGGCACTTCGCCGACCCGGCGGTGGGCGGCGTGTGCGGCGTCAAGCAGATCCGCGAGGCCGGCGACCGCGAGAGCAGCGTCGGCGACGGCCTGTACTGGCGCTATGAATCGGCGATCAAGCTGGCCGAGGGGCGGATCGGCTCGATCACCAATGCCGACGGCGAGATCTTCGCGATGCGCCGCGGGCTGTGGCGGCCGATCGCCGAGCACATCATCAACGACGACGCGCAGATCACCTTCGACATCGTCGACCAGCGCAAGCGCATCCTGTACGAGCCGGCGGCGCGCTCGACCGAGTACGCATCGATCCGCATCGAGGACGACTTCTTCGTGAAGGTGCGCATGGTGGCGGGCGGCTTCCAGACCATCGCGCAGCAATGGCGCCGGCTGCTGCCGCCGCTGTCGTGGTTCGCGCTCGCGTACCTGTCGCACAAGGTGCTGCGCTACCTGGTGCCGCTGTTCCTGGTGGCGATCGCCATCGGCTCGCTGTGGCTGGCGGCGAATGGCGTCGTCGCGTACCAGGTGCTGGTGGCCTTGCAGCTGCTGTTCTACGGCACCGCGTGGGCCGGCTGGCTGCGGCTGCGCCGCGGGCCGCTGCCGACGGCGCTGTACGTGCCGTTCTACTTCTGCACGATGAACCTGGCGGCGCTGCTGGGCTTCGTGCGTTTCGTGACCGGCAAGCAGGGCACGAGCTGGCGAAAGGCACAGCGATGATCGTCGCCATCATCCTTCTCATCCTCGTTGCCGCCGGTGCCGGCGTGTTCTGGCGCCTGCTGCGTTCGCGCCACATGGATCTGTGGATCGCCAGCTACCTGAAGCAGTGGCCGCGCCGGCTGCGTGGGCGCAGTGCGCCGCACACGCATGTGCACTTCTGCTTCGCCGACCACTACGAGCCGTTCTGGCACAAGCCGGATCTGGCCACCGCACGCGCACGCGTCGACCGCTGGATGGACCGCTACCCGAAGATCGCGTCGGAGCACACCGACAGCAACGGCCGGCATCCGCAGCATTCGTTCTTCTACCCCGAGGAGGAGTACGACGAGGTGATCCTCGACCAGCTGGCCGACCTGTGCAAACGCGGTTTCGGCGACGTGGAGGTGCACCTGCACCACGACAACGACACGGCCGAGAACCTGCGCAGGACGCTGACGGGTTTCACCAGGCTGCTGAACGAGCGGCATGGCCTGCTGCGCAAGGATCCGGTGACGGGCCAGGTGCTGTATGCCTTCATCCATGGCAACTGGGCGCTGGACAACTCGCGCCCGGACGGCCGCTGGTGCGGCGTGAACAACGAGCTCGACGTGCTGCACGAGACCGGATGCCGCATGGACATGACGCTGCCGTCGGCGCCGAGCGACACGCAGACGAGCAAGATCAATTCGATCTACTTCGCGCATGGCGAAGCGGGCTGCTGCAAATCGCACGACCACGGCCGCGACGCGCGCGTGGGCGAGTGGCTGCAGGACAAGGAGCTGCTGATGGTGCAGGGCCCGCTGGCGCTGAACTGGAGCGACCGCAAGGCCGGCATCATGCCGCGCATCGAATCGAGCGAGATCTCGGCCGATGCCTTGCCGACGGCGGCGCGCGTCGCGCTGTGGGAGCAGGCGGCCATCGGCATCGAGGGCGTGGAGAACCACCTGTTCATCAAGGTTCACACGCACGGTGCCGAGGAACGCACCGCAGGCGCGCTGCTCGACGGCGGCATGCAGCGCATGTGGACCGAACTGGCGAAGCGCTTCCGCGACCGACCCGGGTTCTCGCTGCACTACGTGACAGCCTGGGAGATGTATCAACAGATCGAACGCCTGTGCAAGAACGAGCCGGTGAAGTCGTCTTCTCTGCGGGAAGAGGTGGCAGCATGAGCCGATCAACCGTTCGCCCAGAGCAGGGACCGAGCTTGTCGAGGGCCCGTGTCGAAGGGTTGTCGCCGCAGCGCGGCACAGGAGCCGGTGCAGCGTCAACCGGCCTTCGACAGGCTCAGTCCGACCCTTCGACAAGCTCAGGGCGAACGGATGCTGGCGGCCAGCGGACCATGAAGGTCTTGCACGTTATCGAGACCCTGGACTTCGGCGGCGCCGAGAAGGTCGTCGTCGACCTCGTCGCCGCCACCAAGGGCCGCTGCCAGCCCGCCGTCTGCTGCGTCAAGCACAGCGGCGAACTGGCCCAGCGCCTGGGCGACGGCGTGCAGGTGTTCTCGCTCGGCAAGGGCGAGGGCAACGACCTGACCGTGCCGTGGCGCCTTGCACGGCTGGTGCGCGAACAGGGCTTCGACGTGATGCATTCGCACTTGTGGGGCGTGTACCTCGAATCGGCGCTCGCCGCCCGGCTCGCCGGTGTGCCGCTGGTCCACACGGTGCACGGCAACTACCAGGACTACGGCCRCCGCCTCATCCCGCGCCTGAAGCTCGCGCTGCGCCACCGCCTGGAACGCTTCGCGGCGCGCTGGCACCAGCGCATCGTCACCGTCTCGCATTCGATCCAGAGCTACGTCGTCGAGAACATCGGCATCGACGCGCGCCGCGTCGAGACGGTGCACAACGGCATCGACGAACGCGTGTCGCTGCAGGGCGAACGCCGCGGCACCACCTTCATCACCGTCGGGCGCATGGCGGCGGTGAAGAACCACGCGATGATGGTTCGCGCGTTCGCGCGTGTCGCAGCTTCGCGGCCCGATGCGCGGCTGCAGTTGGTGGGCGACGGGCCCGACCGCCCGGCCCTCGAGGCGCTGGCCGCCTCGCTCGGCGTGGCGTCTCGCGTCGAGTTCCTCGGCTTCCGCAACGACGTGGCCGAGCTGCTCGCGGCCGCCGATGTGTTCCTGATGTCGTCGCACTACGAAGGCGTGTCGATCGCGATCCTCGAGGCGATGCGCGCCGGGCTGCCGGTCATCGGCACGCAGGTCGGCGGCATTCCCGAGACCGTGCTGCAAGGCGAGAGCGGCCTGCTGGTGCCCGACGGCGACGAGGCCGCGTTCGCCGAGGCGATGCTGACGCTGCTGCAGGATGCGAGCCGCCGCGCCACGCTCGGCCGCGCCGCCACCCAACGCCAGCGCGAGGCCTTCTCGCTGGAGAGCGCCGCGCAGCGCTACCTGCAGATCTATGCCGGAGGCCTGCAGTGATCAAGGCGCTGCTGCGCAAGCTGCTGAGCCCGGTGCTGCGCTACCGCGGCGATGCGCCGGGCCTGTACCTGAGCTTCGACGACGGCCCGCACCCGGTGGTCACGCCGCAGGTGCTCGATGCGCTGGAGCGCGGCGGCGTGAAGGCCACCTTCTTCATGATCGGGCAGGAGATGGAACGCCACCCGGCGCTGGTGGCCGAGGTGCGCGAGCGCGGCCATGCGATCGCGCTGCACGGCTTCACCCACCGGCACTGCAGCGACATGAGCTGGCGCGAGCAGCTCGACGACCTGCGCCGCATGCGTGCGGTGGCCGCGCGCTTCGGCGTGCGCCTGCGCAGCTACCGGCCGGCGTACGGCGAGCTGTCGGTACTGCGCATCGTCTGGTGCCTGCTGAACCGCGTGAAGATCGTGATGTGGTCGTTCGAGACCCGCGACTCGTTCGTGCAGCAGGCGTCCGAACTCGAAGCGCGCGTCACGCCGCAAGCCCTGACGGACGGCGACATCCTGCTGTTCCATGACGACACCCCGGTGACCGCGCAGGCCCTGCCGCGCTTGCTGGACAACGCCCGCGCAGCCGGCCTGCGCTTCGGCGTCCTGGAGACCGTGTGAAGACCCTCATCCACATCATCAGCGCCGACGACGTGTTCGGCCCCGAGAAGACCGTGATCAACGAATGCCTCGCACTGCGCGGCAGCGATTGGCACGCCCGCATCATCAACCTCTGGAACACCGACGACACGCCGATCTCGCGCAAGGTGCGCGAGGCCGGCATCGACTACGAGTGCATTCCTTCGGCCGGCAAACTCGACCTGGGCGCCATCCGCACGCTCGCCGCGCAGCTCGCCGCGCAGCCCGGCACCGTGGCGCACAGCCACGGCTACAAGGCCGACCTGTACACGCTGCTGGCCGCACGCCGCGCCAAGGTGACGGCCCTCACGACCGCCCACGGCTGGACCTCGGAGAACGCGAAAGTGCGGCTGTACGAGCGGCTGCAGGCCTYCCTGTGGCGCTTCTTCGATCGCGTGGTCTGCGTGTCGCAGAGCTACCGGCAGCTCGCCGTCGCGGCCGGCGTGCCGGATCGCAAGATCACCGTCGTGCACAACGCGATCCGGAGTTCGTACCAGGCGCAGGGCGCACAAGCACGCAGTGATGCGCGCGCGGCGCTCGGGCTGGACGACGACGCGCAGGTCGTCGCGATCATCGGGCGGCTGGGCATCGAGAAGGGACACCGGCTGTTCGTCGATGCGGCCGCGCAGCTCGCGCCGCGTTTTCCGAAGGCGCGCTTCCTGATCGCCGGCGAAGGCGTGCAGCGCGCGGACATCGAGGCCCAGGTGGCGCAGCTGAAGCTGGGCGACACGGTGCGGTTGCTCGGCCACCGCAACGACCTGCCGGCGATCTACCCGGCACTCGACCTGCTGGCGATGGCCTCGCTGCGCGAAGGCCTGCCGAACGTGCTGCTGGAGGCGATGCTGCACGGCGTACCCGGCGTCGCGATGGCGGTGGGCGGCATCCCCGAGGTGATCAGCGACGGCGTCGACGGGCTATTGGTGCCGCCGGGTGACCTGGCGCGTTTCACCGAGTCRCTGGCAGCGCTGCTCGGCGACCCGGTGCGGCGTGCGGCGATGGGCACGGCGGCGGTCACGAAGGTGCGCGACGGCTTCCTGTTCGATGCGCGGATGAAGCGCATGGTGGCGATCTACGAGGACGGGCTCGCGCGGCCCGGCACGCCGGCGCCGGCCGCAGGGAGCGCCGCATGATGCACGCGCTGTGGGTTGTCGCGGCGCTGGCCGCGAGCGCGCTGGTGCTGGTGGTGGCGGCAATCTTCCTGTACCAGGCAGTGCGCGGGCTGTGGGGCGTGCG
>NZ_JBFUCB010000410.1:0-5551 GCF_056405435.1 Rhizobacter sp. P1_G5
CCCTTGGGCACGGGCGGTGGCGCGCCGTCGGCGCCGGCCGCGGGCTTCGCGCTCAGGAAGGACACGCGCACGCCCATGTCGGGCACCATGCGCGCGTCGCGCTGCTCGAAGCCGACCCGCACCTTCACCGTCGCCTTGCCGCGATCGGCCGACGGCACGATCGCGATCACATGGGCCGGCACGCGCCAGTCGGGGTAGGCATCGAGCACTGCCTCGACCGGCATGCCCGGCTTCACCTGGCCGATGTAGGCCTCGCTGACGTCGACATCGACCTCGAGCGAATTCATGTCGACGATGGTGCCGACGCCGGTGCGCGTGAAGCCGCCGCCGGCCGACAGCGGCGAGACGATCTCGCCGACCTGCGCCGCCTTCACGGTGATGATGCCGGCGAACGGCGCCCGCACCGTCGTGTAGTCGAAGTTGACCTGGGCCTGCGCCACCTGCGCGCGCGCCGCGTCGGATTCGCGCTGGCGCGCCTCGAGCATCGCGGTGGCACTGGCGAGCGCGGTGCGGGCCTGCTCGGCGCCCTGCTTCGTCGTCATGCCGCTGGCCGCGAGTTCGTCCTGGCGCCGCGCGTCGGCCGCCGCCTGGGCCAGCTGCGCGCGGGCCTGTGCCACCTGGGCCTGCGTCGAGGCCAGGTTGGCGCGCGCGACATTCAGCGTCGCGCGCACCGCGCCGTCTTCGAGGCGCGCGAGCACCTGGCCCTTCTCGACCCGGTCGCCCTCCTCGATCAGCACCTCGGTGAGCGTGCCGGTGAGCTGGGTCGAGACGGTGGCCTGGCGGCGCGCGGTGATGTAGCCGGTCGCCTGCAGGATGGCGCCGGCCCCGCCGCCGGCGCGCGGGGCAGTGGCCGCCGCGGTCTTCACCGCGATCGGCCGGCCGCCGAGGAACCACCAGGCGCCGGCGCCGAGCAGCGCCAGCACGATCACCGTGACCAGCACCGCCCAGATCCAGCGCGGCACGCCGCCGCCTTCGTCCTCGCGTTCGCGGTGGTCGATCCGCAGCTCGTTCAACAGATTCGCGTCGATGTCGCATCCCCCGGTCTGCAAGCAGCCGGCGATTATTGTCGAGACTCCCTGCGCCGACCACCCCAACATTGCGGTTGTCGTGCGGCAGGCCGTCGATATCCTTCGCGCCGGGAGGCTGGTGGCGTCGCCGCGGGCCGCACCCGTTCGACATCCAAGGGAAACAACAAGCATGAGAACCTCGACCCTGCTGCTGGGCGCAGCCCTGGCCTGGCCCGTCGCCGCGATGGCCGACCACGTCACCGTCAACTTCACCGCGCGCGTGCTCACCTCGAGCGGCACGCGGCCGCCGGTCGGCGCCACCTTCACCGGCGCCTACGTGTTCGACTCGGACCCGGCCGCCTACACGCAGTGGCCCGATCCGTCGAATCCCGGCTACCTCGGTTACGAGACCTTCGCGAGCTCGTATGGGCTCACGATGGCGTGGCCCTCCGGTCCGATCGATTTCACGCAGGGGGGCGGTGTCTCGGTCGAGGTCTTCGACAACAGCACGAGCCCGGCACTGCCGGTCACCGGCGATGCGACGCTGTTCGGCGTGAAGCGCAGCAACGTGATCTATCGCTTGTCACTGTTCGGGCCGGCCAGCTCGTTCAGCGGCAGCAGCCTGCCCACCGCCCCGTGGCTGTCGGGTCAGTGGACCAGCGGCACCTTCACGATCCGCGACCAGAACATCTTCAGCACCGTACTGACGGCCGAGATCCTCGGCACCAGCGTCAGCTCGGTGCCGGACTGACTTACTGGTACGGCTGCAGCTGCGACGCCGTCCAGCGCGCGTCGTACACGATCGGCTGCTGCAACCACTGCTGCAGCCAGGCCGGCAGCTCGATCACCGGCCCGATGCCGCCGCCCGGCGGCATCAGCGGCCCCACCTCCTGCGCAAAGCGGAAGGCGTGCGTCGGGTCGTACTTCAGCTTCACCGCGTACAGCCCGGCCTGCGCATCCGCCCAGTAGGCCGGGCCGTAAGCCGGCTGGTCCGGCCGCGGGTAGTTCTGGTAGATCTCGCCGTTCCACATCGGCGCCATCAGGTTCATCCAGCCGACCAGGAAATCCTGCGACGCCTGCTTGTGCGCCTCGTCGAACCAGAACACGTCGAGCACCGCGTTGAAGGCCGAGTTGCGGTGCACGAAGGCATTGGCCTGCGGCGGCACCTCGTTGATCGCGCCGCCGTAGAACTCCATGTAGAAGTAGGTCAGCTCGTTCGGTGYGGTGACGAAATACTGCAGCAGCCCCAGCCATTCGGCGGGAGTGAGCGGGCGCGTGACGTAGCGCGAGGCCTTGTCCTCGAACGGCATCGGGCTGTCCGGCGCCAGGCAGGGCATGCCGTAGGGCTCGTTCAGCAAGGCCTTGTTGAGGTTGTAGTAGCTGTCCATCGCGGTCCATTGCGTGATGGCGCCCGGCAGGTCGCACAGCGGCTGGATCGCGGCCTGGCCCTCGGCCTGCGATCCGACATACAGCCCGCGCACCATCAGACAGGGCTGCTGCGGCTCGAGCGGCAGCCCGCCCTGCGTGCCGGGCTGGTAGCACAGCGACACCTGGATGTTCAGCGCCTGCGGCAGCGCCGCCAGCATGTAGCCCGACTGCAAGGCCATCAGCGCGCCGGTGGCGTTCTGGAAATCGGCCGGCGTCTGCAGCGGCCAGATCAGCGCCCAGCCGAACACGTCGCCGAGCGGGCGCAGCTGGTAGCGCACCGACAGCAGCACGCCGAAGTTGCCGCCGGTGCCGCCGCGCATCGCCCACCACAGGTCGGTGTTGGCGACCGGGCTCGCGGTGACGACGCGCCCGTTGGCCAGCATCACCCGCATGTCGATCACGTTGTCGCAGTTCATCCCGAAGGTGACCGACGTGAAGCCGTAGCCGCCGCCCTGCAGGTAGCCGCCGATGCAGACGTCCTGGCATTCGCCGCCCGGCACGTGCAGGCCGGTCTGGTCGAGCGCCAGGTCGAGCTTGCTGAACGGGCAGCCGGTGCCGACGGTGGCGACCTGGGCCGCGGCGTCGATCGTGACCTCGTTCAGTTCGCTCACGTCGATCAGCACGCCGTAGCCGGCCGAGAAGCCGGCGGTGCAGTGGCCGCCGGAGCGCACGGTGAACGGCAGGATCACGTCCTGCGCGAGCTTCAGCGCGATCGCCACGTCGCTCTCGACGGCGCAGTAGACGATCGCCACCGGGAAGGCGTTGAACACCGGGTTGAAGAGCTGGCGATCGGCGTTGTAGTCGGGGTTGTCCGGCAGCACGATGTGGCCCTGCAGCGCGGTCTGCGCATCCTTCAGCTGCTGCAGCGGGATCTTGTCGAAGGCATTGGAGGAGAGCCCCTCCCAGTGCCGGAACAGCGCCTGGTCGCGCACGAGCTTGCGGTTGCGTTGAAGAGACATCCAGTGGCTCCCTGTGAGGACGCGGCAGGGTAGGCGATGCCCGGAGCCGATGCAAGACGAGCTTTCGAGGAAGTTCGCACATTGAATGCGGCGCCGTTTCCGCTAGCATCGACCCCGCACTCACTGGGCACCGCACGGGGCACGACCCCCACCACCCAAGCACATGGCTGCTGACGCGTCCACCCGACTCCTGCCCCCGCACTCGCCATCGGCCGACGAAGCCCTGGCCGCGGCCTGGGCCGCGCTGGACGACGGCCACGTGCAGGCGGCGCGCCACATCGTGCAGGGCGTGCTGAAGAACGCGCACGACACCGACCTGCACGTCGAAGCCCGCGCGCTGTCGTGCCTGGCCCATTGCGACCGCGTCAGCTCCCGCCTGCGGCGTGCCGCCGAGACCAGCCGCCGCGCCGCGCAGCTCTTCGAGCGGCTGGGCGACGCGCAGGGCGAGGCCAATGCGCTCACCACCCTCGCCCATGCCTGCATGCTGCTCGGCCGCAATGCCGAGTCGGTCGAGGCCGCGCTGCTGTGCGTGCGGCTGTGCGACAAGCTGCCGCCGCAGGCCCAGACCGTGCTCGCGCACAACTGCCTGGGCCTCGCCTGCTCATGGAGCGGCGACCACGACCGCGGCGATGCCTCGCTCGAACTCGCGATCCACGCCGCGCAGCGCTGCATGCCGCCGGTCAGCATCTACCAGCCGCGCCTGAACCAGGTGTGGATCGAGGCCTCGCGCCTGCTCGACGGGCGCTACCAGACCGGCCGCATCGGCAGCCTCGTGCGCATGGAGGGCCTGATGCGCGAATGCCACGAGCTCGAACGCGCCGGCAACGGCCTGGCGGTGCTGCCGGGCCTGCAGGCGATGGCGAAGACGATCTCGCTCGCGTCCTCGGGCCTGCTGGCGGCCTGGCAGGGCGATGTCGCCGCGGCCCGGCCGGCCATCGACGCCGCGGCGCGCTCGCTGACCCCCACGATGACCTGGCTGGACTCGTTCGTGCGCTGGTGCGCCGCCGAGCTGGCGCTGGCACAGCGCGACTGGGAGACCGCCGAGCGCGAGCTGATCGAGATGCGCGAGATGGCGCTGGCCGTCGAGCACGAGCAACTCGCCTGCCGCGCGCACCTGGTGCTGGCGCAGGTCTTCGAGCTGCAGGGCAAGCATGCGCTGGCCCAGCGCGAGCACCGGGCGCTGCGCCGCCGCGAGCAGCGCGTGGTGACCGAGGGCATGAGCAGCCGCGAATCGATGGTGGCCTGGCAGCTCGGCGCGCGCCAGAGCGAGCGCCACCTGCAGCAGGCGCTGGTGGTGTCGAAGCAGTTCGAACGCTGGTCGCTCGAAGACGCGCTGACCGGCCTCGCGAACCGGCGGCATCTCGAGCAGCAGCTCGCGCAGCGGCTGCAGGTGCTGCAGGCGGAACAGCGCCCGTTGACGGTCGCGATGGTCGACGTCGACAAGTTCAAGTCGGTCAACGACCGCTTCACGCACAGCATCGGCGACCGGGTGCTGAAGACGGTGGCCGCGCTGATGGCCTCGCAGGTGCGCGACGGCGACCTGCCGGCCCGCTGGGCCGGCGACGAGTTCGTGATCCTGTTCCCCGACACCACCGAGGACGAGGCGCGGCCGGTGTGCGAGCGCATCCGCGCCGCGGTGTCCGGCTTCGACTGGGAGTCGATCGCACCGGGCCTGCGGCTGTCGGTGAGCCTCGGGCTCGGCGAAGCGTGCGAGGGCGATACGATCGAGTCTGCGCTGCACCGCAGCGATGCATCGATGTACAGCGTGAAGCCGACCGAGTCGACGCACGCCTGAGCCGGCGGGGCCTGAAGGTTCCGCTTTCCCGACCCACTTGACGACCTCCCCATGACACGACGTCCTTTCCTTGCCAGCGCGCTGGCCGTGCTGCTGACCAGCCTGTCCGCCTGCGGCGGCGGTGGAGATTCCGGCGGTTCATCCGACGACAACGCCGCGAAGGTGCTGTTCGTGCCCGACAAGGCGCATGCCGTCGTCGGCGCGCTGTCGACGCTGTCGCCGGCCGTCGGCAACGTCCGGATCGACACCTTCGCGTTCGCCTCGTTCTCGGGCGACAACCTGCAGTACGACCCGGTGCGCGACGAGCTGTACGGCGCGACGGTCGCGGCCGGGCAGGTCAGCGTATCGGTCTACGGCTCGGC
>NZ_JBFUCB010000411.1:0-5539 GCF_056405435.1 Rhizobacter sp. P1_G5
GGTACACGCGCTCGGTGAGCGGCGTCGCGATCAGGCGGGCCCGCGTCTGCGCGACCAGCTGCTTGTCTTCCGGCAGCGGCGACACCGCCTGGCCCTCGGCCAGCAGCGCGTCGAGGTGGGATTCGAGCTCGGCACGCTGCTCGGTGGTCACCGAGCGCGGCAGGTTGGTTTCCCAATCGGCCATCACGTAGAGCTTCAGCGCGGCGGGGTCGAAGCGCTCCGGGTCGTAGAGCATCACGTAGGCCTTCAGCGCCTCGTACTGCAGCTCGGGGTTGTCGAGGCCGGTCTTCAGGCGGTCCTCGATGCCGAGGGCGATGCGCGGCAGCACCGCGTCGGTCAGCATGCGGCGGTAGGCCTGCTGCGACGCGCCGTCGAGCTTGCGGCCCTGGTACAGCCCGAAGCCGTGGCTGAACGGCACCGAGTCGCCGATGCCGGCACGCGCCAGGTCGCGCGTGGCCTGCAGCGCCGGCAGCAGCACCAGGATGTCGGGCGATGCGCGGTTCGGCGTCGACTGCACCAGCTTGCGCACCTCCTCGACGGTGGCGTCCACCTTCGCGATGTAGCGCTGGTTGTTGACGTAGCTGACGCCCCAGGCGAGCAGCACGCCCAACGAGACGATGCCGAGCGCCGCGTAGGCGGCGGTGATCATCCAGGCGCGGCGGCGCTCCCATTTCAGGTCGGTGCCGGCCAGCGCGGCCTCGCCGAACACCACTTCCTTCAGCAGCCGCGACAGGAAGAAGCTCTTGCCGCCGGACTGCAGCGGCGGCAGCACCGTGCGCTCGAGCCGGTAGGTGCGCGCGATGCGGCCGAGCATGCGGTCGATCGGCGTGCCTTCCTGCGTGCCGCTGATGAAGTACACGCCGCGCAGCAGCGGGTGGGCCTCGAACTGCGACGGCGAGAAGACCTGGTCGATCCAGTCCTTCAGCAGGCCGCGCAACGCCTCGAACTGCTGCGGGAAGCCGTAGATGCGGGCGCGGCGCTGCGGGTCGCGCTCGAGCTGCAGGCGGTCGATCAGGCCGTCGGTGAGGCGCTTCTCGAGCGCGTCGAACTCGGCCGGGAACACCGAGAGATCGGTGTGCTGCTGCTTGTCGAGCTTGAAGGTCATGCCCCACGGCGTCGCGCGGGTGTCCTTGTCGACCTCGCCCAGCGTCTCCATGAAGCCCGACAGCAGGTCGCACTTGGTGACCAGCAGGTAGATCGGGAAGCGCATGCCCAGGTGCTGGTGCAGCTCCTGCAGCCGCAGGCGCACGGTGGCGGCGTGCTGCGCGCGCTCGTTGACGTTGGCGGTGAGCAGGTCGCTGACCGACACGGTGATCAGCACGCCGTTCAGCGGCTGGCGCGGCCGGCTGCGCTTGAGCAGGTCGAGGAAGCCCTCCCAGGCCTTGCTGTCGGTGCTCTTGTGGCTGTCCTGCGTGGTGTAGCGGCCGGCGGTGTCGATCAGCACCGCCTGGTCGGTGAACCACCAGTCGCAGTTGCGGGTGCCGCCGACGCCCTTCACCGAATGCTCGCCCATCGCCGCGGCCAGCGGGAAGTTCAGGCCCGAGTTGACCAGCGCGGTCGTCTTGCCCGAGCCCGGCGCGCCGATGATCACGTACCACGGCAGCTCATAGAGGTAGCGCTTGCCGAGCCGCGACGTGAGGCCGCTGAACGCGCCGGCCACCCCCGTCTTGCCGGTGTCGAACTTCGCGTTGCGCAGCGTCTGCAGCGCCTTCTGGAAGCGCTCGTTCAGCGTCTTCAGCTCGGCGTTGGCCGGGTCGTCGGCGGCAGTGCTCGCCACCGGCTTCAGCAGCTGATCCACGACGCGCGCATTGGTCTTGCGCGCACGGAAGTACTGCCACAGCTTGCGCAGGATCACGAGGCCGACGATCACGCCGATGAAGACGAGGCGCGCCGTCGAACTCTCCAAAGGCCGCCAGGTGCCGATCGCGATCAGCGGCCCGACGATCCAGATGACGAGGGACAGCGCGATCAGCCCGAGGATCAGCAGGAACCACGGGTTGAGCAGGACACCGAGCAGCTTCTTCATGATCCGGTTCCGGGAGCCGAGGCCGCGGGCGTCGCGCCGCGCGAGATGAACAGGGTGATTTCGACGCGCCGGTTCAGCGCGCGGTTGGCCGGCGTGTCGTTGGCGGCCACCGGCTCGCCATCGGCGCGGCCCTCGGCCTTGACGCGGTCGGCGGCGACGCCGTAGCCCACCAGGATGTCGCGCACCGTCTTCGCGCGCTCCTCGGACAGGTGCCAGTTCGACGGGAACTGCGCGGTGCGGATGCGCACGTTGTCGGTGTGGCCGGTCACCAGCACCGAGCCCTGCACCTGGGCCAGCGCCTCGGCGATGCGCTTCATCAGCGCCTCGCGGTCGCTGGTGAGCGCCGCGCTGGCGGGCGGGAACAGGCCGTCGCCGCGGATGATCACGACGCTGCGGTCGACCTCGTCGCGCACCGTGACCAGTTCGGCCTTGATGTCGTTGACGAGGAACTGCGCGAGCCGCGGCTTCGGTGCCGGCAGCTTGACCGGCGGGGTCGGCGGAATCAGCCGCAGCTCCTGGATGCGACCGTAGACCGGGTCGGAGTCGCCGCTCAGCCGCCACGACAGGCCGAGGTAGATCGCGACCACCAGCAGCATCACGACGGCGCTGGCCACCCACAGCGGCAGCCAGGTCAGCATCGAGCGGCGGGTCGCGGCCTCGCCGCGCCAGTTCTGCGCGAGCGGCTGCGGGTAGTCGCCGCGCTCCTTCTTGATGATCTGCGCGAGCCGCTCGCGCACCGCCTCGAGTTGCGCGCGGCCGCCGTCGACGACGCGGTAGCGGCCCTCGAAGCCCAGGCACAGCGCGGCGTAGATCAGCTCCAGCAGGTCGCGGTTGCCGCGCGGGTTCTCGGCCAGCTTGGCCATCAGCTGGAACACCTTCTCGCCGCCACCGGTCTCGTTGTGGAACATCGCGAGCAGGCTGTGGCGGCCCCACTGGCCGGAGGCGCCCCACGGCATGGTGGCGGCCACCTCGTCGAGCAGCGTGCACAGGATGTAGCGGGCGGCCAGCACGCGCTCGGGCGTGATGCCGCGGGCGCGCGCCTGCGCCTCGAACTCGCGCAGGCCCTGCGCGATCGATTCGCGCAGCGAGGCCGGGTCGGCGAGCTGGGTGGAGGCGCGGATCTGCGGCACCAGCGCCAGCAGCGGGTTCGCCAGCGCCACCAGCGGGTTCAGGCCGCTGTCGCTCGGGCCGATGTCGGCCGCCACGTCGGCGCCCGCGGGCTGCTGCGGCGCATGCTGCGGGCGCGAGGGCATCGCGGTCGTGCGCCCGCCCGGCGTCGGCATGATGAAGGTGCGGCCGGTGTCGACTTCGGCAAACGGATCGTCGGGGGAAGAGGGGCTCATCGCGCTCACCACGTTCTTTCTGGCTTACTTCACTGGCTTCTGATGGCCCACAACTCCAGCTCGAGGCCGGGGAAGTCGCCGGCGATGTGCATCGCGACGTGACCGTTGGTCGAGACCGCCTTCCACAACTCCCCGCTGCGGTCGAGCTCGAAATAGAAATACCCCGCATGGAACGGCAGCTGGCGCGGCGCGACCGGCAGCGAGCGCAACCCGATGCCGGGCAGCTGCAGGTTGACCAGGTCGCGGATCTTGTCGACCGGGCCGATCTTGGTCTGTGCCGGAAAGCGCTGGCGCAGCTGCTCGCCCGGCACCTGCGCATTGACGGCCAGCACGAAGGTGCCGGTGCGCGCGAGCTCCAGGTCGTTGACGACCGCGGTGCGCACGCCGTGCGTGCGGTCGACCAGCTCGATCTGCAGCGCGTTCTGCTCGAGCACCGCGGTCAGCATGCGGCGCAGCTCGGCGAACACCGGCGCGAAGCAGGCGTTCAGGTCGTCGTGGCGGTACGGCGGGAATTCGGGTGGGCGGCGCGTGCTGCTGGCCAGCGTGGCCAGGTCGCCGGCCAGGCGCAGGCAGTCGCGGTGCAGCTCCTTCGGGTGCGCATTCGGCACCGCGGTGTGCTGGCTGAAGATCGGCTCGTTGCGGTTCAGCGTCTGCAGCATCAGGAAATCGGCCAGCTCGGAGACGCCGTGGCTCAGCTGGCCCATGCGGCCGGCGAGCGCCTGCGCGCGCTGCAGGATCAGGCCGTGCAGCAGCGAGGCGCTGGCCGACAGCTGGGCGGTGGCCTCGATCGCCACCTGCGGCGGGATGTAGCTGCGTTCGAGCGTGACCTGGCCGTCGCTGCGGCGCTCGGCCACCAGCGCGACGCCGAGCAGCGCATAGGCCTCGGTGGCCTCCTTCGCGCGCACGAAGCGCATGCGCAGCCGGCCGGTCTGGATGGCGGCCGGCTCGTCGCTCGCGTCGGTGTTGTCGCGCACGTTCTCTTCGGCGGCCTCGAAGCGGCACAGCTCGTCGGTGCCGCTGAAGTCGACCTCGTTCAGGCCCTGGCGCTGCAGCGGCAGCGCGAGGTAGATCAGTTCGCCCTTCACGTCGGCCGGCAGCTCCATCGGCGGCGGCAGCGGGTCGAGCAGCGGCATCGAGAACGGCGTGCCGTCGGGCAGCAGGCCGGCGGCGCGCGTGAGGCCCAGCTTGCCGAGCGCGAGCAGGCCCTCGTCGATCTCCAGTTCGGAGAAGCCCCAGGCGAACGGCGTCACGCAGCGGGTGCGCGCGTCGACCAGGCGCTCGATGTAGCGGGTTTCCTGCTGGAAATGGTGGGGCTGCAGGAACATGCCCGACGACCAGACGACCTTGGCGCGCCAGCTCATGGAGAGATCCGTCCGTTCACGGTGGGGGTTGGGGGTTTCAGGGCTTGATTTCAGGCTGCGTGCGGGTGGCCTGCACGGCGATGTCGTCCAGGCTGACGGCGACGATGTTGGTGCGGTTCGCGGCGACCGGGATCACGGCGCGCCAGCGGGCGCGCTCGAGCTCGCGGAATGCGACCATCACGCCGATGAACCTGGTCTCGGGCGACAGTTTCTTCTCGAGCGGGCGCTTTTCGCCGGGACGCAACACGAATTCCTCGCGCGACACCAGGTCGGGGCCGAGCACCTGCTGTTCGCGTTCGAACAGCGAGACGAAGTCGGCCGACTCGAACTGCGCGTTGGCCTTCAGCTCGAAGACGCGCACGACGACCGGGGAGGCCCGCTTGCGCGCGTCGGGGTTGATCTGGGCACCGGCGGCGACCTCGCCCTTCAGCGTGGCGGGCCCGGCGAAGGGGTTGAACTTCTCGACGGTGGTGCAGCCTGCGACGAGGCCGAGAACGGCCAGCGCGGCGGTGATGAGCAGTTGGCGCATGGTGYGGCGGGTGGGGTGGGGGGATGGGGCAAACGGACTGGCGCCCGCAGGATAGCGGTCGCTCTCATCCGTCAGTCGTGACTTAGGTAATGAGAGCGCCGGCTGGCGCGGCAGGCCGGTTGACGAAGGTCAGTTGGACCGGGCGCGGACGGGGCCTAGGCTCGCGCCATGCCCTACTCTGCCCCTTCATCGCCACGTTCGCTACGCCTGCTCGCCGTGCTGGCTGCAGGGGCCCTGGCCGCCTGCGCCTCGCAGGCGCCGTCCCCGGCACCGGCCGCCC
>NZ_JBFUCB010000412.1:0-5536 GCF_056405435.1 Rhizobacter sp. P1_G5
GCCCAGGATCACGTACATGATCCCGATCTTCTTGTGGTCGATGCTGGTGAACCATTCGCGCCAGAGGTAGCCCCACAGGCGGTAGCGGGTGAGCAGCGCCACCATGCCGACGCCGCCCAGGCAGACGGCGACGAAGGTGACGAGCAGGATGGGCTCATGGAGCGGGATCGCGTTCCATGAGAGGCGGCCGAAGACGAGCTTCGTCAAATCGAGGTGATCGAGCATCGGTGCGACTCAGTTCTGGGTGCTGGCGTTCTGCGCGGCGCGCAGAACGGGTTGCGTGCCGGTCGGGTCGGCCACCGTGCACAGCGCGGCGGCGACGTAGTAGGTGCGGGGCGTGGCGCCGTTGGCGTCGGAGGTGTGGCCTTCTTTCTCCTTGACGCCGTCGATGCCCTGGCGGCCGAGGCCGCCGCCGGCGTCGATCGCCATCATCTCGGACATGCACATCTTCGAGGTGTCGACGCAGCGGTTCAGGATGGCGTCGTACAGGCCCGGCGCGAAGCTCGCGTAGCGGCGCACCGGCTCGCGCTCGCTCGGCTTCTCGAGCTGCAGGTAGTCGGCGCGGGTGAGCTCCTTGGCGTCGGCGCGGGCGGCCTGCACCCACTTGTCGAACCCGGCGTTGTCCACGCCGTGGAAGCGAAAGCGCATGTGCGAGAAGCCGGCGCCGCTGTAGTTGGCCGAGAAGCCTTCGTAGTCGCCCGGCTTGTTGATCACCGCATGCAACTGGGTCTGCATGCCCGGCATCGCGTAGATCATGCCGGCCAGCTCGGGGATGTAGAACGCGTTCATCACCGATGACGCGGTGATCTTGAACTGGATCGGCCGGTCGACCGGCGCGGCCAGCTCGTTGACGACGGCGATGCCTTGCTCGGGGTAGATGAAGAGCCACTTCCAGTCGAGCGCGACCACCTCGACCACCAGCGGCTTCACGTCGGCGGTGACCGGGCGCTTCTCGTCGATGCGGCTCAGCGGGCGGTACGGGTCCAGCGTGTGGGTGCTGATCCAGGTGATCGCGCCCAGCGCGATGATGATCAGCAGCGGCGCCGCCCAGATCACCAGCTCGAGCTGCGTGGAGTGGTCCCAGTCGGGTTCATAGCGGGCCGCGCGGTTGGAAGCGCGGTAGCGCCAGGCGAAGGTCACCGTCAGCGCGATCACCGGAACGATGATCAGCAGCATCAGCCAGGTGCTGACGATGATCAGCTTGCCTTGCTGGGCGGCGATGTCGCCGGAGGGGTTCAGCAACACGGTGTTGCAGCCGGCCAGCAGCCCGGTGAGGAGCAGGGCGGGGGCCAGCAGGAGCCGTCGGCTCAGGGGCTGTTTGTGGGGTGGCATGCCAGGTTCTGGTAGGAGGGGCGCGCAAAATGCTTCCAACCGGCGCCCGATGGGCCGAGAATCTACGTTCAACGGCCCGGCTCGGGCATTGGACGTTTTGTCCTATCGCCTCCGGAACCCGGCCGTGGGAACCTCCAAGGTGCTCAAGACAATGCCCAAGACAGCGGACTGAAGCTTCATGACGACTTCCTCTCTGGATCCGAAACATCCGCATCCGACGACCGAAGACATCGGTCGAGACACCCGCCGGCTGCATGCCGCCCATGATGCGAAGGTCGCGCCCGGCGAGATCGCCATCGGCGTGATCATCGGGAGGTCATCGGAGTATTTTGACTTCTTCGTGTTCGGGATCGCGGCAGTGCTCGTGTTCCCGTCAGTGTTTTTCCCGTTCGAAAAAGGCCTCGAAGGCACGCTGTGGGCCTTCACGATCTTCTCGTTCGCGTTCATCGCGCGCCCGATCGGCAGCGTGATCTTCATGGCGATCCAGCGGCGCTACGGGCGCGAGGCCAAGCTGACGATCGCGCTGTTCCTGCTCGGTTCGTCGACCGCCGGCATGGCCTTCGTGCCGGGCTACCAGAGCATCGGCTTCACGTCGATCGTGCTGCTGTCGATCTTCCGCGTCGGCCAGGGGCTGGCGCTGGGCGGCGCCTGGGACGGCCTGCCGTCGCTGCTGGCACTGAACGCGCCGAAGAACCGCCGCGGCTGGTACGCGATGCTCGGCCAGCTGGGCGCGCCGATCGGCTTCGTGATCGCGAGCGGGCTGTTCGCCTTCCTGTACGCGAGCCTGAGCTCCGAGGATTTCCTGACCTGGGGCTGGCGCTATCCGTTCTACGTGGCGTTCGCGATCAACGTGGTGGCGCTGTTCGCGCGGCTGCGCCTGGTGGCCACCAATGAATACGCGAAGCTGCTCGACGCGCACGAGCTCGAGCCCACCAGCGTCGGCGAGCTGGCCCGCACGCAGGGCTCCACCATCGTGATCGGTGCGTTCGCGGCGCTCGCGAGCTATGCGCTGTTCCACATCGTCACGGTGTTCCCGCTGTCGTGGATCAAGCTGTATTCCACGCAGTCGATCAGCGAGTTCCTCGCGGTGCAGATGGTGGGCGCCGGCATTGCCGCGCTGGGCATCATCGCGTCGGGCAGCATTGCCGACCGGTTCGGCCGCCGCACCACGCTGGGCACGCTGGCCGCGGCGATCGGGGTGTTCAGCGGCTTCGCGCCGACGCTGCTGGGCGGCGGGCCGCTCGGGCAGGACGTCTTCATCCTGGTCGGCTTCGCGCTGCTCGGGCTGTCGTACGGCCAGGCGTCGGGCGCGGTGACGTCCAACTTCGAGACGCAGCACCGCTACACCGGCGCTGCGCTCACGTCCGACCTGGCCTGGCTGGTCGGCGCGGGCTTCGCGCCGCTGGTGGCGCTGGGCCTGTCGGCGCACTTCGGCCTCGCGTACGTCAGCGTCTACCTGTTGTCGGGTGCGGCGGCCACGCTGATCGCGCTGAGCGTCAACAAAGCGATGGAGATCAAGGACTCCGCGGCCGGCTGAGCCGGGCCGAGGCGGCGAGCTGAGCCTCCAGCGCCGCGAGCGTTGCCCGCATGCGCTCGCCCATCGCGATCTGCGGGTTCGAGTAGCCGTCGGTCTTGCCGGCTTCCTTCTCGCGCTGCTCGATGCGCGTGCGCGCGGCGGCATGCGCCTCCTCGAACGACCAGGTCGTGCGCATCCCTTCGTCGTACATCGCGCGGCCGAAGAAGGTCAGCGGCGAGCGGCGGCCGCAGCCGTACGAGGTGTGGTCGGCATCGGCCGCGGTCATCACCAGCGTGTCGGGGTCCGAGAGCGGCGCGATCCAGCTGCCCGAGAAGCAGGCCGACACCGAGATCACGCGGTGGCGGATGCCCGCCGCATCGAGCCAGCCCTTCAGCATCGCCGGCGTGACCGAATCGACCTCCAGCGGCCAGAACGACGACGCGAGCTGCCCGTCGCGTGCGCCGTGCGAGGTGAGGTGCAGGAACAGCACGTCCTCGTCGCGGTCCATCAGCGCGGCCATGCGCGTGATCGCGCGCTGCAGGTTCACCGGCGTGGCCCACGGGAATGCGGCCGGGTCGTCGTGGTGGCTGACCAGCTGCAGCGCGCGGCCGGCGCTGTCGAAGCGGGTCGTCATCACGTCGGTCACCATCGCGCTCTCGCGGCGGAACACCTCCTCCTCGGCGTCCGGCGCAAAGGTCAGCGTGTAGACGTCGATCGTGCCCTTGCGCTGCGACGCGATGGCCTGCAACTGCGTCTGCAGCAGCTGCGATTGCTGCTCGACCAGCTCCTGCGTCAGCTTGAAGCGCGGCGCATCGTCTTCGCCCTCGGCGGTTTCGGCACGGGCCGGGTACCAGTAGGTGGCGCGGTTCAGCCATTGATTGGCCACGAGCACCGCTGCGACGACCAGGAGCGCGCCCAGGCGCGGCGCCAGCCGCGTGCCGGTGCGCCACAACAGCACCGCCTGCGCGAGGAACAGCCAGCCGAGCGCGAGCCACCACAGGCCCCACGCCAGCCAGCCGCCCGCGCCGGCGCTGCCGTACACCCCGCCGCGGGACATCGGCACGAACAGCAGCGCCAGCACGACCAGCATCGGCAGGCCCTGCGCGCACAGCATCGCGAACAGCGCAGCGGCGTCGGGCTCGCTACCGTCACCGTCGTGCCGCGGCGCGCGCACCAGCCACCAGCAGGCCCAGGCCAGCAGCACCGCCCCCATCCAGTGCGACGACAGCAGCGTCGGCCAGTAGAACGAGGCGGGTCCGGTGATGAGGAGTCGCCCGACCCCCACGCCGAGCACGAACGGTACGAGGAAGAGGCAGGCCGTGATGGCTGGCGTGGCACGCAGGCCGCTCCAGTCGGCACGCATCAGCAACGCGGTGCGGATGCCCTGGAGCCACCAGGCGCCGAGCGCACCGCGGGGCAGCTGAGGGGGCGGGGCCGATGCTGCGTCGTGAGTTGCGTCGTGCGGTGCGTCGGCGTTCGGTTCGATCGAGTCGTTCAGTCCGTTGTCGGTCATTGGTGGTGTTCTCCCAGGCGGACGAATCTACCAAACGACCTCGACATTCAATCTGACGAAATCATGGACAACGCGATGAATTCGCCGAGCGCCCGCGCCGCAGGCCTGGCGGCCCGGCCGGCCGGGAACACCGCGTGCAGCTCCGTCGAGCCCAGGTCCCATGCCGGCAGCACCTGCTGCAGCCGGCCGGCCTCGAGCTCGGCACGGCAGCCCCAGTGGCCGCTCATCGCGATGCCCAGGCCGGCCACCGCCGCGGCGGTGGCGCCTTCGTTGACGGTGACCATCAGCCGGCTCTGCACGCGCACGACCAGCGCGCGGCCGTCGAGCGACATCGCGATGCCCCGCGACGTGGGGCCGACCGGCCCGGCGATGAAGCGGTGCGCGGGCAGGTCGTCCGGCTGTTGCGGCGTGCCGGCGCGCGCCAGGTACGCCGGCGAGGCGACCAGCATCCGCGGCGTCGCACCGAGCCGGCGCGCGGTCGCGACGGAATCCGCAAGCTCACCGAAGCGCAGCGCCACGTCGACGCCTTCATGCACCAGGTCCTGCCGCTGGTCGTTCATCAGCAGCTCGATGCGCAGYGCCGGGTGCCGTTCGGTGAAGGCCGGCAGCCGCGGGATCAGCTCGCGCACGCCGAAGCTCGCGGCCACGCCGACCCGCAGCACGCCGCGCAACTCGCCGCTGCCGCGCGCCGCATGGTCGGCCTCGTCGAGCGAGTCGAGGATGGCCTCGACGCGCACCAGGTAGTCGGCACCGGCCTCGGTGAGCGTGACGGCGCGGGTCGTGCGCGTCAGCAGCGCGACGCCGACCTCGCGCTCCAGCTCGCTGACGATGCGCGAGGCCGAGGGCTGGGAGAACCCCAGTTCGCGCCCGGCGCGCGAGAAGTTGCCGCTGCGGGCGACGCGGGCGAACAGGCGCAGGGCGACGAGGCGGTCAGTCATTTGGCTGGCGAATATAACTTAGAGGATCAGAGCGGCTACCGGCCACAAGGCGAATCAAACACCATTCGTTCCGACGCCAGCAGGGCGCCAGCAACAACAGGAACAGAACCATGAGCAAGCTGAACAACAAGGTGGCCGTCGTGACCGGTGGCTCGAAGGGCATCGGGGCGGGCATCGCCACGGCACTGGCGGGCGCCGGTGCCGCGGTGGTCGTGAACTACGCGAGCAGCCGGGCCG
>NZ_JBFUCB010000413.1:0-5524 GCF_056405435.1 Rhizobacter sp. P1_G5
GTCGATGACGCTGCGTTCGCGCCCCTGGAAGCGCACGCGGGCGCCCTTCGAACTCGGCTGCAGGCCTTCGCCGGCCTGCATCACGCCGGCCTTCACGAGTTCCTCGTTGAACTGGCCCATGGCCTCGAGCAGCTTCGTGTCGGGCATCACGCCGGCTTCGGAGTTCTTGTCGGCCTTGATCAGGATCATGAATCGCATGCTGGATCTCCTTGGATGAATGGGAAGCGACGGCTTCATTCACGCGACGGCTCGCCGCCGCTCGAATCGACATGCTGCGCCTTCTTTTTTGTAACGGCCGCGGCAGCGGTTATCTTTGCGCCTGCCCGCCACTCCCGGCCGCTGCGGCCATGCCAGCCATGCCTGTCGATTCGACGACCTCCACGACCCGCGTGCGCGTCTGGGACCTGCCGACCCGCCTGTTCCATTGGCTGCTCGTGATCTGCATCGTCGGTTCGGTCGTGAGCGCCAAGATCGGTGGCAACGCGATGGAATGGCACCTGCGCTTCGGGCTGATGGTGCTGATCCTGCTGGCGTTCCGCCTGCTGTGGGGCTTCGTCGGCGGGCGCTGGTCGCGCTTCGCGAGCTTCGTCTATGCGCCGGGCACGCTGCTGCGCCACCTGCGCGGCCAGGGCCGGCGCGACGAATGGCTGGAGGTCGGCCACAGCCCGACCGGCGCGCTGTCGGTGTTCGCGCTGCTCGCGCTGCTCGGGCTGCAGGTCGCGAGCGGGCTGGTGGCCGACGACGAGATCTCGACCACCGGGCCGCTGATCAAGTTCGTCAGCGGCGCCACCAGCAGCCTGGCCACCGCGTGGCACAAGAGCTGGGGCCAGTGGCTGATCTACACGCTGGTCGCGCTGCACATCGCGGCCATCCTGTTCTACCTGCTGGTGCGCCGCAACAACCTCGTCGGCGCGATGCTGCGCGGCGACAAGGTCTTGTCGGATGGCACACCGGCCTCGCGCGACACCGCGCTGACGCGCCTGCTCGCGCTGGTGCTGCTGCTGGCCTGCGCGGGCGTGGCCGGCTGGATATGGGGTCTGGGCGCCTGACAAGCCTCGCCGGGTTGCCTACACTCGGGCACGCCTCTCGGCTTCCACCCGCCTCGCCTGCATGGACACGCCCGTCATCGAACTGGTCACCCCCGACACACCGGAGTTGCTCGACGCCACGCGCGCCATCATGCGCGACTATGCCGACAGCCTGGGCATCGACCTGTGCTTCCAGGATTTCGAGAACGAACTCTCCCGCCTGCCCGGCGACTACGCCCCGCCCACCGGCCACCTGCTGCTCGCGATGGTCGACGGCGCGGTCGCAGGCTGCGGCGCGATCCGCGGGCTGCCCGACGCCGACTATGCCAACGCCTGCGAGATGAAGCGCCTCTTCGTGCGCCCGGCGTTCCGCCGCTTCGGCCTCGGTCGCGTGCTCGCGCAGGCGCTGATCGACGAGGCGCGCCGCGCCGGCTACTCATCGATGCTGCTGGACACGCTGGACGACATGGAATCCGCGCGCGGCCTGTACGCGTCGCTCGGTTTCGAGGAAATCCCGCCGTACTACTTCAACCCGATCCCGGGCGCGCACTACCTGAAGGTGGCGCTCGACTGGCAGACCTCGACCTATTAGCGGCAACACCAGCGACCCCACCCAAGGAGACCTCCATGAATGCCTTTCGCCAGCTGCTCGGATCGTCCGGCGCGCACCCCCCGATCGGCACCTGGATCTCGTCGGGCAGCCCGATCGTCGCCGAGGCGATGGGCTGCGCCGGCTTCGACTGGGGCGTGCTCGACATGGAGCACTCGCCGCTCGACCTGATGGACCTGGTGCACCTGCTGCAGGCGGTGGCGTCGACCAAGATGCTGCCGGTGGTGCGCGTGCCCTGGAACGACGCGGTGGTGGTCAAGCGGGTGCTCGACGCGGGCGCCTCGACGCTGCTGTTCCCGTTCGTGCAGGATGCCGACGAGGCGCGCCGCGCGATCGCCGCGACGCGCTACCCGCCTGATGGCGTGCGCGGCATGGCCGGCATCAACCGCGGCTCGCGCTTCGGCACCATCGCCAACCACGCGACCACGGCCAACCAGCAGATCGGCGCGATCATCCAGCTCGAGACGCCGGCCGCCGTCAAGCGGCTCGAGGAGATCGCCGCGGTGCCGGGGGTCGACGCGATCTTCCTCGGCCCGGCYGACCTGTCGGCCACGATGGGCCACGTCGGCCAGCCGATGCACCCGGCCGTGCTCGACCTGATGTCGCAGGGGGTGCAGCGCTGCAAGGCGATCGGCAAGCCGGTCGGCACCGTCGGCAGCACGCCCGAGGTCGTCGCGCAGTACCGCGCCGCGGGCTTCGATTTCGTCGCGATCTCGTCCGACCTCGGGCTGATGATGCGCGGCGCGCAGGCCTCGCTGGCCGCGCTGCGCACGCGCGACACCGAGCATGTGCACACGCTCGCGAGCGGCACGCGCGCCGAGGCCGCGTACTGAACCTGTTGCCGCGCATCCCCAGAAAGAAGCCGCCGGCCCGGCCGGTTTCGTCGCGGTACGGGCGTAGCATTGCCGCCATCCCGGGCGCCACGAGGCGCCCTGTGTTCCACCTTGCCGGGAAGGCCAATGACTGGATCGTCGAACAACAGCTTTGAACTGCATGCCGGCGCGTTGCGCCTGGCCGTCCGCCCCGACCTGGGCGGCACCATCGCCGGCCTGTGGCACCGCGACCAGCCCATCCTGCGATCCACCGAACCCGGCGAGCTGGCGTCGCCGCGCCTGGGCGGCAGCTACCCGATGGTGCCGTACTCCAACCGGCTCGGCTACCGGCGCTTCCGCTGGAAGGGCAAGGACTACACCACTGCCCCGAACTTCGACGACAGCCCGCATTCGCTGCATGGCGTCGCCTGGCAGCGCGCGTGGGACGTGGTGTCCACCAGCGCGACCGAGCTGGTGCTGGGCTACACGCACGTGCCCGACGAGCACTGGCCGTTCCCGTTCGACGTGAAGCAGTACTTCACGCTGACGCCGTCGCAATGCGGCGTGCAGCTCGTGCTGACCAACACGCACGACGCGCCGGTGCCGGCCGGCGTCGGCTGGCACCCGTACTTCCACCGCCGCGAGCGCAGCCGGCTGCACATCGACCTGTCCGACCGCTGGGATTCCGACGCCACGCAGCTGCCGGTGCGCAAGCACCCGCAGCCGGGCATCGACGGCGACGTGTCGCACCTCGGCTTCGACAACTGCTTCGAGGGCTGGACCGGCCCGGCGCGCATCCGCGACGAGAAGTTCTCGATGCAGGTCACGTCGTCGCTGCCCTACCTCGTCGTCTACACGCCGGCCGACAAGCCGTACTACTGCGTCGAGCCGGTCAGCCATGTCAGCAATGCGATCCACATGGCCGACCCGGCGGCGCACGGCCTGCGCACGCTGCAACCCGGCGAGAGCCTGGACGCGTGGATGAAGATCGACGTGTCCCCTGTCTGAGGTGCGCGACGTGACCCTTGACGCGTACGAGCCGCTGCCCGTGCCGGCCTCGGTGCTCGGCGAATCGCCGCTGTGGCACCCGGTCGAACAGGCGCTCTACTGGTGCGATATCGCCGGCTTCACGCTGAACCGCTTCGATCCCGCGAGCGGGCAGCATGCGCACTGGCGCTTCGAGACCGAGGTCGCGAGCTGCGCCGCGATGCGCGATGGCGGCATGCTGCTCGCGATGCGCGACGGCCTGTGGCGCTTCGACACGACCACGGCACAGCGCACGCCGCTCGCCGCCGCGCCCTACGACCCGAAGCTCGAGCGCTTCAACGACGGCAAGTGCGATCCGCAAGGCCGCTTMTGGGTCGGCACGATCTACGAGCCGCGCAAGCCGGCGCTGGCCGCGCTGTACTGCTTCAGCGGCGGCACGCTGCGCCGCGTGGCTGGCGACGTGACGGTGTCGAACGGGCTCGCCTGGAGCCCGGACGGCCGCACGATGTACTGGAGCGACACCACCTCGCACACGGTGTTCGCGATGGACTTCGACGGTGCGAGCGGCACGCCCGGCCCGCGCCGCGTGTTCGCGCGCTTCCCGCTGAAGCAGCCGGAGCAGGACCTCGCGACCTACGGCGGCCGGCCCGACGGCTCCGCGGTCGACAGCGAGGGCGCGTACTGGTCGGCGATGTTCGAGGGCCAGCGGCTGCTGCGCCTGTCGCCGGCCGGCGAGGTGCTCGGAGAGTTGAAGTTGCCGGCGCGCTGCGCGACGATGCCCTGCTTCGGCGGTGCCGACCTGAAGACGCTGTACGTGACGACCTCGCGCGAGAAGCGCCCGGCCGACGAACTCGCACAGCAGCCGATGGCCGGCCGCGTGCTGGCGTTCAGGGTCGATGTGCCCGGGTTGCCCGCCACGCTCTTCGGTTGAAGCCATGACTCGGGACGAGCAGCTCGCGCGCCTGCGCGACGACACGCCCTGGGACCTGGCGGTGATCGGCGGCGGCGCGACCGGCCTGGGCGTCGCGCTCGACGCGGCGGCGCGCGGCTTTCGCGTCGTGCTGCTCGAAGGCGAGGATTTCGCGAAGGGCACCTCGTCGCGCGCGACCAAGCTCGTGCACGGCGGCGTTCGCTACCTCGCGCAGGGCAACGTGGCGCTGGTGCGCGAGGCGCTGCACGAGCGCGCGACGCTGCTCGCGAACGCGCCCCATCTCGCGCAGCCGCTCGCCTTCGTGATGCCGGGCTACCACTGGTGGGAGCGCTGGTTCTACGGCATCGGCCTGAAGCTGTACGACGCGCTCGCCGGCCGGCGCGGGCTGGGCGACACGCAGCTGCTGTCGACCGCGCAGACGCGCGCCCTGCTGCCCACCGTGCGGGCCGAGGGCCTGAGCGGCGGCGTCAAGTACTGGGACGGCCAGTTCGACGATGCGCGGCTCGCGGTCGCGCTGGCGCGCACGGCCGTCGCGCGCGGCGCCTGTGTCGTCAACCACTGCCGCGTCGACGGCCTGCTGCGCGAGGGGGGCCGCGTGACGGGCCTGCTCGCGCACGACCGCGAGCGCGGCGAGCGCTTCAGCGTGCGCGCGGCCTGCGTGGTCAATGCGGCGGGTGTCTGGGTCGACGAGATCCGCGACCTCGACCGCGAACCCGGCACGCCGAGCCGCGCACCGATGGTGGCCCCGAGCCAGGGCGTGCACCTGGTCGTCGACCGCAGCTTCCTGCCGGGCGACCACGCGCTGCTGATCCCGAAGACCGCCGACGGCCGCGTGCTGTTCGCCGTGCCCTGGCTCGGCAAGACGCTGCTGGGCACGACCGACACGCCGCGCGACGACCTCGCGACCGAGCCGGCGCCGTTCCACGACGAGGTCGAGTTCATCCTGCGCGAGGCCGGCCGCTACCTGAGCCGCGCCCCGACGCGGGCCGACGTGCGCTCGGTGTGGGTCGGGCTGCGTCCGCTCGTGAAGCCGCCGGAAGACGACGGCGGCAACACCAAGGCCTTGTCGCGCGAGCACACCGTGCTGGTCGGCCGCTCGGGCCTGGTCACCGTGACCGGCGGCAAGTGGACCACCTACCGCGCGATGGCCGAGGAC
>NZ_JBFUCB010000414.1:0-5509 GCF_056405435.1 Rhizobacter sp. P1_G5
CGTGCACCAGGGCCTTCGCACGCTCCAGGTAGTCCCGGTAGACCGAGGCGGCCTGCGAAAAGTCCGGGCGGGATCCGATGGCGTGGCGCGATTGCTTGTCGGCGATCGCCTGCTCGTCCGCTTCGACGAACGAGCTGAAGTGGACGAACCCCAGGCGATCGCGCGCGTTGACGAGCCAACCGTCATCGGTACGCGACAACTGGCGCTCGTGCAGGTTCCAGAACGCGACGTTGAGGCCGGGATCCTTCAGCAGCCCCATGCCGTCGAAGAAGGCAAAGGCGAGGTCGATCCACTTCTGGTCGACGCCCAGGCCCAGTTGCGGCTCGTAGAAGCATTCCACGCGGCAACGTTCATGCCACCAGCGCAGCATCTGCTGAGCCTGCGTACATCGGCGCACCGCGAAGAATCCGAGGTTGCTGCTCCCGAAACGCAGCAGGTCGCGGTCACTCGGACGTCCCGGGCCCTCGTATGGACTCAATGCATGCGGCGTGAACACGGCGGCATGGTCGCGAAGGCCCGCGAAGACCGGTGCCAGCGGTGCGTAGACGCAGACGTCGGGGTCGAGGTAGAGCACCTGCTCGTATGACTCCAGCAGGTGCAGCGCGGCATACGGCTTGAGCGCGGTGTTGAACTCGATGATGTTGTACTTGAAAGCGCAGTGCAGGTAGTCCGGAAAACCCAGGTCCTCCGCCCAGAGCAGGCGGATGCGAGGGTCGCCGGTATCCACCGGCCGCTTGCCGTCGGCCACCAGGATGACGACGTCGACGTCCGCGTGATGCTCGAGAGCCGACAGGCTCATCGCCATGGCCTTGCCGAGGTAGTTGACGGAGCACGCGGTGAAGATGACCGTGCGCCGGGGGGCGCGCACGTCGACGCCGGATGAAGAGTGGTGCATGCTGTGGATTGATGGCGACTGAGAAGCGGGACAGGGATGGGGGGCGTCGAGAGAATCAGCCCCGCACGGAATCGATGGCGGTCAGCAGCACGTTGCCGCACCGCAGCCGCCGTGCCCGGCCCTGCTCGACCAGCTGGGCGGTCGTCGGCCTGCGGTGCGACCCGGCGCTGATGCACGCTTGCATCGCATCCGCCAGCGACTCAGGGTCGCGCGCACGGAAGAACGATACCAGCTCCTCGCCCACGATCTCCAGGTTCACGGGAATGTCCGAGGCAATCGCCGGCACGCCGAGAGCCACCGCATCATAGACGGACCCTCCGCCTGGCCCCCCTTCGTTCAAGGTGGGCTGCAACAGCGCGATGGCGCCTTTCAACAGCGCAATCTGATCACCCTTGGGAATCAGGCCCAGGATGTGCACGCGAGCCTGAAGTTGCTCCTTGCGCAGCAGCTCGACCAGCGAGTTGAAGTAGTCGACCGAGCGGTAGTCGCTGGTGGCGCCCGTGCAGACCAGATCGACATCGTCATGGCCGGATCGCCTGGCAAATTCGGCGAACGCCTTGAAGGCGGTGGCGTGGTCCTTGTGCTGCCAGAATTGGTTGCAGACGATGAAGTATCTCGACGGAATGCGATGTCGGACGCGAACCGGCGCGTCGTCCACGCTCAACCACGCAGGGGACGGGGCGGTGCTGAAGGGCAGGGCGAACACGCGCGCCTGCGCGTGCGGGTAGAACGTCGCGATGTCCGACGCCACCGCGTTGGCGTTCACGATGAGCCCACGCGCGCGTTCGAGCATGGACTGGAAGGCGTGATCGCGCTGTTCGCGCTCCTTKGCTGTGAAGAACTGCGGCAGGTGGCGATGTTGGAAGTCGTAGAGGTAGCCCAGCCAGGGAAGTTCTCGACCAAACGGAAGGGGCGAGAACGACGGCAGCAAGACGTCCAGCGACAGGTGCCGTGCTCGGCGGGACAGCGCGGACGCACCGGTGTCAATGTCGTGCAGTTGGATGGGGGCGTCGAAGCTGGCGATGGCCCGCTGCAGGTCGGCGCGGGTCGGCGCGTGGGATGCCGCGGACTTCCGGCGAAGCATGGCCTTGGTCGCCGCGCGCAGTCGCCGGTCGACGCGCTGCAGGGTGGCTCGAGGCCCGGTGCCCGGCGCGAGGAAATGCAACTCGAGCGGGATCGATGTCGCGTGCAGGCTGCTGACGACCGTGCGCAGGAAATCCAGGCCCCCGCCCCACTGGACGAAGCCGTCGCCGGTGATGCCGACCCTCAGCACGCTGCCATCCGCCTTGCCGGGATGCCGACATAGGTGCCCGGGTCGGCCAGCGAGCGCGTCACGACCGCACCCGCACCGACGACGATGTCGCCGGCGATGGTCCGCCGTTCGAGCACCTGCGTGCCTGTGCCGAGCAGACAGGCGTCGCCCAGCACCACATGGCCGGACAGATTGCATCCCGGGTTGATGACGTTGTACGAGCCGATCGAGATGTCGTGGCCGATGGTGGTGTTCCAGTTGAAGAGATTGAAGTCCCCGATCTGGATGTCACAGGTCATGACCACGCCCTTGGTCACGATGTTGCCTCGGCCGATGCGCACGCAGGCGCTGTCGATGTCGACCGAGGGATGGACCAGGTTGGGGAACCCGAGGTGGGATGTGGACAGCCGCTGCGCAATGGTCCGGCGCACACGGGGGTGGCCGATGCCGATCACGACGTCAGCCGGATCAGTCCGGGCTTGCAGGTGGGCATCGGTGAATCGCACCTCGCCGTAGCTGAAGCTGCGCCCCAGCTCGGACGCGTCTTCTGCGACGAAGGAGATCCTGGACCAGCGGGTGGCGTTGGGATCCATCTGGCGCGCCAGCTGTGCGGCCTCGCGTGCCATGCCGCTCGTGCCGATGATGAGCAGTTCAATCGGCACGGGCGAAGAACCTCGTCATGGACTCGGTGATGCGGGCAACTCCCCGCTCGTCGAGTCCTGGCCAACTCGGCAGGTTGATGCCGCGCCAGGCAAGATTCTCCGCCACGGGATGGCGGCGATAGCTGCGGTCGTACATCGGCATCGTGTGCACCGGATAGAACAGCGGGCGGGTTTCGATGCCGTCGGCAGCCAGGTGCGTGCGCAGGGGATCGCGCAGTTCGGGGGTCGAGACGAGGACCGAGATCATCCAGTAGCTATGGCGCGTGCCAGCCTGCTCCTGGTGCATCTCCAGGGGCAGCCCGGCCAGAGCGCTGCGGTAGCGCTCGGCGAGCTGCCTCTTCGCTTCGATGAACTGGTCGGCCCGCTCCAGTTGCGCCAGCCCGATGGCGGCCGCGATGTTCGTCATGCGGTAGTTGTAGCCAATGACGTCGTGCCAGTACTCCCGATGGGCAGCCAATCCCTGGCCCTTGTAGTGGCGAGCGCGTTCGGAGAGTGTCTTGTCGTTCGTCACGACCATGCCGCCTTCTCCGGTCGTGATCGTCTTGTTGCCGAAGAAGCTGAAGGTGGAGATGTCGCCGAAGGTTCCGACATGCCGACCCTTGTACAACGTGCCAAAGGCCTCCGCACAGTCTTCGACGACGAACAGCTTGTGCTCGGAGGCGATGGCCATGATTGCGTCCATGTCACACGACTGTCCGTACAGATGGACCGGCATGATGGCCTTGGTGCGGGGCGTGATGTGGCGCCTCACGTCCTCAGGGTCGATCTGCCACGTCGATGCGAGCGAGTCGACGAAAACGGGCGTGGCCCCGGTATAGGCGATTGCGTTCGCCGATGCGATGTAGGTCAGCGTCGGCACGATGACCTCGTCCCCCGGTCCGATGCCGAGCGCCAGCAGCGCCAAGTGGATGGCTACCGTTCCATTGCAGACCGATGCGGCATGGGCAACCTCGATGCGTTGCGCGAAATGGTTCTCGAACTCGGTCACGAAGCGGCCTCGCGACGAGATCCACGAGGTGTCGAGGCATTCGTTGACGTACTTCTTCTCGTTTCCGTTGAGGTCGGGCTGGTAGATGGGGATCGTGAATTTGCTCATGGATGGACCTCGGGCAATGTCGTTGACAGAAGGGATGCGTCGGAACGGTCTTTGGTGTCAGGTCAAAGGCGTCGGCTTGAGCCGACGCCGCAGGTCAAGCGCGTGCTGCATCAGCACTGCCGGCATCAGCAGCACCGGCACGAAGACTCCCCAGAAGCGCGCCTCCCGCCAGCAGACGGGAAACGCGGCCAGAAAGCTCTTGAAATAGACGCCGCGCACGCGGCCCAGCTTGAAGCCGATGACGCGGTTCACGAGCAGGTTGCGCAGCACCTTGTGCATCAGCAGCCGGTACACGGGGCTGCCGCGGCCGAACACGTCGCCGGCGGCATCGGAGAAGCCGATGACGTCGATCTGGAAGCGCTTGAAATGACCGGCGCTCAGGAAGGAGTCGTTGTCACTGCGGCAGCGCACGAGGGGCGCGGCCACCGCACCCCAGGTGCCGGCGTCGCGGATCATCGCGTACAGCACATACAGGTGCACGAGGCCGTTGTAGTACTTCTCGATGCCCGGTGCCTGCGCATGGCGGCTCCAGGCCTCCTTCCGGAAGACCTGGCCGGAGATGAAGCTCAGGTAGATGCCGAGGTCGTCGCATGCGTCCAGGGCCGAGCGGTGGACATGGACCCGCTCCGTGCGCGGCGTGAAGAGATCCATGTCGGGCAGGGCGCGTGTCATGCTCAGGTCGTACATCTGCCGGTTGACGCTGAAGCCGGGAAGTTCGGGGTGGCTCGCGATGGCCTGCAGAACCTCGGCCACTCCCCCCGGCGCCACCAGGTCGTCGCTCCCCATGAGCCAGGCGTAGCGGCCGGCCGCCAGCTCGACCGCCTTCAGGAAGTTGCGGTCGGCGCCGACGTTCGTGGCCGACCGCACGTAGCGGATCTGCGGGTGCCGCTGCGCCAGCTCCTGCATCAGCGCATCCGTGCCGTCGGTCGAGGCGTTGTCGCTCACGACGATCTCGACGCCGTCGACACCCTGGCCCAGGATGCTGTCGATCGTGTGGCGCAGCATATCGGCGCGGTTGTAGGTCGGGATGCAGATCGACAGGAGGTAGGGCATGGCGGGGCGAGGCGGGCGTATCAACGGGGTGTCCACATCCGGACCACGTGGCGCGGCAGCACCCACGAGACCGTCAGCAGGAAGGCGGTGATGAGCGCGATCACCATGCCGGCGACGCCGTAGCGTGGCGCGAGGACGACCTGCAGCGTCACGTTGATGGCGGCCTGGACGGGCACCCACTTCAGCAGCGGGCCGATGCGGCTCATGCTGGACAGCACGGTCGAAAAGGTGTCGGTCCAGATGCGCACCGAGAAATAGAGGCCCAGCAGCACGATCACCAGCGGACCCGCGGAGAGGGTGGTCCTGGGTGCCAGCAGGTCGAAGATCTGCCGTTCGAAGCACAGCACGCCGAGCGTGACCGCGAGCATGAAGCACGCTCCGCGTGCGAGGATCGCCTTCACCCGTGCGCGCACGGCCTGCCAGTCGTTTCGGGCGATGAGTTCGGTGAGAACGGGCCAGAACGCCAGCAGCACCGAGAAGTAGACGAAGAAGGCGGTGCCGAAGACCTTCATCGAGACGTTGTAGACCACGATGTCGGACGCTGGCAGGAC
>NZ_JBFUCB010000415.1:0-5493 GCF_056405435.1 Rhizobacter sp. P1_G5
GGTCAGCGCGGCGGCCGCGGCAGCCGCCGCCTCGGCGGCCTCGGCGCCCGGCGCCACCGTGGTGCGGCTCGACCCCGCCGCCCCGAAGCCCTTCGACGAGATCATCAAGGGCGCGACCCGCCAGGACGGCTTCGTGCCGGTGTGGCGCAAGGACGAGAAGACCTGGCTCGAGATCCCGGTCGAGCGGCTGGACCAGCCGTTCATGCTGTCGATCAACATCTCGAACTCGATCGGCGAGCGCGGCCTGTACGCCAGCCAGATGGGCCCGCAGTGGCTGGCCAGTTTCCGCAAGATCGGCAGCAACCTGATCCAGCTGGTGGCGCTGAACACCAACTACGTCGGCACCACGCCGGCGATGCAGGCGAGCGTCGAGCAGGCGTTCTCGAACAGCCTGCTGGGCGCGGCCGCCATCGTCAGCGCGCCGCACCCGCAGCGCAAGTCGGTGCTGGTCGACGCGAACTTCCTGCTGTCGGACATGCCCGGCTATTCCACCGCGATCGAGACCGCGTTCCGCCTGCCGTTCGCGCTGGACCGCGGCAACTCGTACTTCGAGAAGATCCGCGTCACCGACGACCTGACGACGCTGAACGCGCGCATGCACTTCGCGACCTCGCGGCTGCCCGCGCCGCCGCTCACGCCGAGCCCGGTGCCGACGCCGGCACCGCCGCAGACGACGCCGGATCCGCGCAGCATGTTCATCGGCTACGTGTACAACTTCGCGAAGCTCGGCGAGCCGATGGCGCCGCGCAAGACCGACCCGCGCCTTGGTCACTTCTTCGACGTCGTCACCGACCTGACCACCGACACCAAGGCCAACCCGCGGCTGCACTACGTGACGCGCTGGCGCCTCGAGAAGAAGGACCCGCAGGCCGAGCTGTCCGAACCGAAGCAGCCGATCGTCTACTGGCTCGACAAGAACATCCCGGTGCAGTACCGCGGGGCGGTCGAGGCCGGCGTGCTGGAATGGAACAAGGCCTTCGAGCGCATCGGCTTCAAGAACGCGATCGTCGCGAAGCAGCAGCCCGACGATGCCGACTGGGACAACATGGACGCGCGCCATGCGTCGATCCGCTGGTTCACCGGCGCCGACGTCGGCTTCGCGATCGGCCCGAGCCATTCCGATCCGCGCACCGGCGAGATCATCGATGCCGACATCGGCATGAGCGACGTGTTCGGGCGCGGCGCGCGGCGCTTCCTGGTCGAGGACGTGGGCCGTGCCCAGGCCTCGGCTGCGTCCTTCCCCTCGCCCGCCTTCGCCGCGTGGAGCAAGTTCGGTGGTGCCGATTACTGCAACTACGCGCAGGAGGCCGCTGCCGAGATGGACTTCGCGATGGACCTGCTCGAAGCGCGCGGCGAGATCGCGCCCGACGGTCCGGAGGCGGATGCCTTCGTGCAGTCGCGCATCAAGGATGTCGTGATGCACGAGGTCGGCCACACGCTCGGGCTGAAGCACAACTTCAAGGCGTCGACGGTGGTGAGCCGCTCGCAGCTGCAGGACAAGGGCTTCACCGAGAGCAAGGGCATCTCCGGCTCGGTGATGGACTACAACGCCTACAACCTGGCGCTGGCCGGCGAGAAGCAGGCGAGCCTGAACAACACGACGCTCGGGCCCTACGACTACTGGGCGATCGAGTACGCGTACAAGCCGGTGGCGCCGGCCGACGAGGCGGCCGAGCTGGCGCGCATCGCGGGGCGCAGCACCGATCCGCTGCTCGCCTATTCGGACGACGCCGAGGCTGGCGGCCAGCGCGGCAACGACGGCATCGACCCGCTGGTCAACCGCTTCGACCTGGGCGACGACCCGCTCGCGTACTACGAGAAGCGGCTGCTGCTGTCGCGCGAGCTGTGGCAGCGGGTGCAGGACCGCACGCCGCAACCGGGCGACGAGGCGATCCGCCAGCGCCGCGTGCTGCTCAGCGGCTTCCAGCAGCTCAACCGCGCGGCCGACCTGGTCGGCAAGTACGTCGGCGGCATGAACACGGTGCGCGACCTGCCGGGCTCGACCAACCGGCCGGCCTACGCGCCGGTGGCGCCGGCCAAGCAGCGCGATGCGCTGCAGTTCCTGGCCAAGGGGCTGTTCAACGCGGACAGCTTCCGCTTCAAGCCGCAGTTCCTGTCGAGCCTGTCGCCCGACTACAACGAGTGGGACCGCGGCGGCCCGGTGAGCATTCCGGCGGCGGTGCTGCAGGTGCAGGTCACGGCGCTCGACCGGCTGATGAGCCCCGGCACCGCGTCGCGGCTGCTGGACCTGCCGCTGTACGTGGCCGATGCGAACAAGCGCAACGTGATCTCGCTGGCCGAGGTGTACGGCACGCTGCAGGGCTCGGTGTGGAGCGAGCTGAAGAGCGGCAGCGACATCGACCGGCTGCGCCGCAACCTGCAGCGCGAGCACCTGCGCCGCGTGCAGTCGCTGCTGATCCGCGGTGCGGGCACGCTGCCGCCGGATGCGCTGAGCCTGGTGCGGATGGAGGCGGTCGAGCTGCAGGGGCAGTTGCGCGGCGCGGTCAACAGCCCTCGGTTGTCGGTCGAGAGCCGGGCGCATCTGCAGGACAGCTTGTCGACGCTGAACGAGGCTTTGAAGGCCTCGATGCTGCGGAGCTGACGTTCTGGCGTTGGAGCGTGCGGCGCGTGCGGGGAGTCTGTGGCTCGCCGGTCGGTGCGGTCATTGCCCCTGGCGGGGCAATGACTACCCTCCGCTGACTGGTTTCAAGGCCCGTCGCCCAAACTCCCTCCACTCACTTCGTTCGTTGTGGTCAAACAGTGGGCGACAGTCAGTGCACGAAGCGTGCTGGCGCACGCGGGCCATGAAACCAGCCAGCTCCAGCGCACCGCCCTGATTGGCGCTCCACAGACTCCCCGCACGCGCCTCATACCACCGCCCTGCCTGGTGGAGGTGACAAGCGAACAAATGAGGGTTGATGTCCGAGCTGTCGCTCGGGCTTGTGTTCGGCGCGCATCGAGCTACGGGTTCGGCAAAAGCGCGGGCCGGCGAGCCCCACATCCCCGGCCCGCGCCTTTGCTCGCGCAAAATTAGCCAGCCAGCGCTGCCAGCAGCTTGTCGTGCACCCCGCCGAACCCGCCGTTACTCATGCACAGCACATGGTCGCCAGGCTTTGCGGCCCGGCGCACCGCGGCCACCAGCGCATCGATCGTGTCGCACACGATGGCCTTGTCGCCCATCGGCGCGAGCGCCTCGCGTGCGTCCCAGCCCAGGTTGCCCTGGTAGCAGAACGACAGGTCGGCCTCCTCCAGCGACCACGGCAGCTGGGCCTTCATCGTGCCGAGCTTCATCGTGTTCGAGCGCGGCTCCAGCACCGCGAGGATGCGCTCCAGCCCGACCTTGCGGCGCAGCCCGTTGACCGTGGTGCGGATCGCCGTCGGATGGTGCGCGAAGTCGTCGTAGACCTTCACGCCGCCGGCCTCGCCGCGCAGCTCCATGCGCCGGCGCACGTTCTGGAACGTGGCGAGCGCCTTCGCCGCGACCTGCGGATCGACGCCCACGTGCTCGGCGGCGGCGATCGCCGCGAGCGCATTCAGCTGGTTGTGCTCGCCCAGCAGCGGCCACTCGACGTGCGCGATCTTCAGGCTGCCGCGCAGCACGTCGAACACATGCGGCTCGCCGCGCGCACGCAGCGCGCCGGGCGTTTCCTTGCGGGCGCCGAACCGCACCACGTCGCTCCAGCAGCCGCGCGCCAGCACCCGCTGCAGCGACTCCTCGCGCGCATTGACAACCAGCCGGCCGGCCGCCGGCACCGTGCGCACCAGGTGGTGGAACTGGGTCTCGATCGCGCCCAGGTCCGGGAAGATGTCGGCGTGGTCGAACTCGAGGTTGTTCAGCACCGCGGTGCGCGGACGGTAATGCACGAACTTGCTGCGCTTGTCGAAGAACGCGGTGTCGTACTCGTCGGCCTCGATCACGAAGGGTTTGCCTTCGCCAAGACGCGCGGAGACCCCGAAGTTCTGCGGCACTCCGCCCACCAGGAAGCCCGGCTTCAGCCCGGCCTGCTCCAGCACCCAGGCCAGCATCGAGGTGGTGCTGGTCTTGCCGTGCGTGCCGGCGACCGCCAGCACATGGCGGCCCTGCAGCACGTTCTCGGCCAGCCACTGCGGCCCGCTGGTGTACGGCAGGCCGGCATCGAGGATGGCTTCCATCAGCTCGTTGCCGCGCGAGACCACGTTGCCGACGACGAACAGGTCCGGCGCGAGCCTGACCTGCTCGGCGCCCCAGCCTTCGATCAGCTCGATGCCGAGCGCGCGCAGCTGGTCGCTCATCGGCGGGTAGACGCCGGCGTCGCAGCCGGTCACGCGGTGGCCGCCTTCGCGGGCGAGCGCGGCGATGCCGCCCATGAAGGTGCCGCAGATGCCGAGGATGTGGATGTGCATGCCGCTACTTCAGCACGGATCGTGCCGCAGCGATCGTGGCCTCGATGTCTTCAGCCGTGTGGGCGGCGCTGACGAAGCCGGCCTCGTACAGCGCCGGGGCGATGTACACGCCGTGGTCGAGCAGGCCGTGGAAGAAGCGGTTGAAGCGCTCCTTGTCGGTGGCCATCACGGTCGCGTAGTTCTGCGGCAGCGTGTCGGCCAGGAAGAAGCCGAACATGCCGCCTTCGCAGTCGGTCGACCAGGGCACGCCGTTCTCGCGCGCGACCGCGGCCAGGCCATCGACCAGGCTGCGGGTGCGCGCCGACAGCGCCTCGAAGAAGCCGGGGCGCTGGATCTCGCGCAGCGTCGCCAGGCCGCAGGCGGTGGCCACCGGGTTGCCCGACAGCGTGCCGGCCTGGTAGACCGGGCCGAGCGGCGCCAGCTGCTCCATCACCGCGCGCTTGCCGCCGAAGGCCGCCAGCGGCATGCCGCCGCCGATCACCTTGCCGAACACGCTGAGGTCCGGCTCGAAGCCGGGCAGCGCGCGCGCGTACAGGCCCTGCGCACTGTGCAGGCCGACGCGGAAGCCGCTCATCACCTCGTCGAACACCAGCAGCGCGCCGTGCCGCGTGCACAGCTCGCGCAGCCGCTTCATGAACGGCAGCTGCGTGCGGATGAAGTTCATGTTGCCGGCGATCGGCTCGATCATCACGCAGGCGAGGTCGGCGCCGTGCAGGCTGAAGGCCTCTTCGAGCTGGGGCAGGTTGTTGTACTCGAGCACCAGCGTGTGCTGCACCACCTCGGCCGGCACGCCGGCGCTGGTGGACGTGCCGAAGGTGGCGAGGCCCGAGCCGGCCTTCACCAGCAACGCATCCGCGTGGCCGTGGTAGCAGCCCTCGAACTTGATCAGCTTGTTGCGGCCGGTGGCGCCGCGCGCCAGCCGGATCGCGCTCATCGCCGCCTCGGTGCCCGAGCTGACCAGGCGCACCTGCTCCATGCTCGGCACCAGCTTCAGGATCTCCTCGGCCAGTTCGATCTCGCGCTCGGTCGGGGCGCCGAACGAAAAGCCGTCGAGCGCGGCCTTCTGCACCGCCTCGAGCACCGCCGGATGGCCGTGGCCGAGGATCATCG
>NZ_JBFUCB010000416.1:0-5472 GCF_056405435.1 Rhizobacter sp. P1_G5
CGGCTGTAGTCCTCGACCAGCCACATCCAGGGTGTCTTGCTGGAAGGCAGCGTCGCGGCAGCCAGCCGCGCGACGATCATCGGCTCGGACAGCAGCATCGGCGAGGCCGGCGCGTTGATGCCCGACGACAGGTGCACCATGCTCATCGAGTCTTCGACCGTCACGCCCTGCGCGCCCGCGGCCTGCAGGTCGACCTCGGTGCGGCCCAGGCAGGGCAGCAGCAGCGCCTGGCGGCCGTGGATCACGTGGCTGCGGTTGAACTTGGTCGCGACATGCACCGTCAGCTCGCAGCGGCGCAGCGCCTTCCAGGTGGCATGCGTGTCGGGCGTGGCCGACGCGAAGTTGCCGCCCATCGCGAAGAACACCTTGCCGCGGCCGTCGAGCATCGCCTCGATCGCGGCCACGGTGTCGAAGCCGTCGGCGCGCGGCGGCTCGAAATCGAACACCTCGCCCAGCCGGTCGAGGAAGGCCGGCGCCGGCTTCTCGTAGATGCCCATCGTGCGGTCGCCCTGCACGTTGCTGTGGCCGCGCACCGGGCAGGCACCGGCACCGGGGCGGCCCAGGTTGCCGCGCATCAGCAGCAGGTTGGTGATCATCTGGATCGTCGCGACCGAATGCTGGTGCTGGGTGATGCCCATGCCCCAGCAGGCGATCACGCTCCTGGCACCGGCGTACAGCTCGGCGGCGCGGCAGATGTCCGCTTGCGTGAGGCCGGATTCGGCCTCCAGCGTCTCCCAGCTCTCGGCGCGCACGTCGGCCTCGAAGGCCTCGAAGCCGTGCGTGTGCTCGGCGATGAAGGCCAGGTCGAGCACGCGGGCGGCGCCGTCGCGCTGCGCGCGGTCGTCCAGCTCGAACACGTGCTTGCACATGCCCTTGACGAGCGCGAGGTCGCCGCCGATGCGCAGCTGGAAGTAGTGCGAGCTGATCGGCGTCGAGCCGAGCGTGCTCATCTCGAGCGCGCTCTGCGGGTCGGCGAAGCGCTCGAGCCCGCGCTCGCGCAGAGGGTTGAAGCTGACGATCTTCGCGCCGCGCTTCGAGGCCTGGCGCAGCTCGCCGAGCATGCGCGGGTGGTTGGTGCCCGGGTTCTGGCCGAAGATGAAGATCGCATCGGCCTGCTCGAAGTCGTCGAGCGTGACCGTGCCCTTGCCGACGCCGATGGTCGGGCGCAGGCCCGAGCCGCTCGGCTCGTGGCACATGTTCGAGCAGTCGGGGAAGTTGTTCGTGCCGTACTCGCGCACGAACAGCTGGTAGAGGAAGGCCGCCTCGTTGGAGGTGCGGCCGGAGGTGTAGAAGATCGCCTGGTTCGGGTCCGGCAGCGCGCGCAGCTCGCGCGCGATCATCGCGAACGCCTGGTCCCAGTCGATCGCCCGGTAGCGGTCGGAGGCCGCGTCATACACCATCGGGTGCGTGATGCGGCCCATGTCCTCGAGGAAGAAGTCGGATTGCTCGGCGAACCACGAGACGGTGTGCGCGCCCAGCACCTCGGGCGTCGCGCGCTTGGACGTGGCCTCGGCGGCCACGGCCTTCACGCCGTTCTCGCAGAACTCGAAGGTCGAGGTGTGGTCGCGGTCGGGCCAGGCGCAGCCGGGGCAGTCGAAACCGTCCGGCTGGTTGGCCGACAGCATCGTCTTCGCGCCCTTGGCCGCGATGCCGTGCTGCAGCAGCTGGTGCGCCACGCTCTTCAGCGCGCCCCAGCCGCCGGCCGGGCCCTTGTAGAACTCGATCTTCTGCTCTGCCATGTTGTTCTCGAACGCTCCCGATCAGACAAATCGAACCCACCACGCCGACTTATCGGCGCGTTGGGTTGCTTCTACAGCTTCAGGCGAAGAACTTGCCGACCGTGAGAAGCGTCTTGTAGACGCCCCAGGCCAGCGGAATGCCCACCGCCGCCCACGCCAGCGCGACCACGAAGGTCGGCGTGGTGCCGCCCGCGCCGGGGCCGCTGCCCACGTCGGCCGCAGCCGCGCGGTCATGCGCCAGGCGCTTCTCTTCGGCCAGCTCTTCATCGCTCATGAAGTGCTTGTCGGCCACCGGACGGATCGACAGGTTGGCGATCAGGCCGATCACCAGCATGCCGACCAGGATGTACATCGTCTGGTTGTAGACCTGCTCGCGCGGGATGCCCAGGCCGAGCTGGTAGTCGCGCATGTAGTTCACGATCACCGGGCCCAGGATGCCGGCCGTGGCCCAGGCCGTCAGCAGGCGGCCGTGGATCGCGCCCACCATCTGCGTGCCGAACAGGTCGGCCAGGTAGGCCGGCACCGTCGCGAAGCCGCCGCCGTACATGCTCAGGATGATGCACACGGCACCGACGAACAGCAGCGTGCTGCCGGCCCCTGCGCTGCCCGGCAGGCTGGCGTACAGCACGCCGCCGAGCACGAAGAAGATCGTGTAGGTCAGCTTGCGGCCGAGCTTGTCCGAGATGCTGGCCCAGAAGAAGCGGCCACCGATGTTGAACAGGCTCAGCAGTGCGGTGAAGCCCGCCGCGATGCCGGCGATCGCCGCCTTCTGCGCGGTGTCGAGTTCGCCGATCTTCTTGGCCACGCCGATCAGGCTGCCGCCGAAGACTTCCTGCAGCATCGGGCTGGCCATGCCGATCACGCCGATGCCGGCGCTGACGTTCATGCACAGCACCAGCCAGACCAGCCAGAACTGCGGAATGCCCCAGACCTTCTTCACATGCACGTGGCGCTGCGTGATCATCGCGTTGCTGGTCTGCGCGACCGGCGGGGTCCAGCCCGCGGGCTTCCAGCCGCTCGGCGGCACGCGGTAGCCGAAGGCGCCGCCCAGCATGAAGACGAAGTACACCACCGCCATCACGATGAAGGTCTGCATCACGCCGACGCCGGTGGGCGATGCGAAGTTCTTCATCAGCTCGGCCGCGAGCGGCGAACCGATCATCGCGCCGCCGCCGAAGCCCATGATGGCCATGCCGGTGGCCATGCCGCGGCGGTCGGGGAACCACTTGATCAGCGTCGAGACCGGCGAGATGTAGCCGAGGCCGAGGCCGATGCCGCCGATGATGCCGGAGCCGAGGATCATCAGCCAGAACTGGTGCAGGTGGATGCCGAGCGCCGAGATCAGCATGCCGCCGCACCAGCAGAGCGCGCTGACGACGCCGGCCTTGCGCGGGCCGGCCCGTTCGAGCCAGCCGCCCCACAGCGCCGCCGAGCAGCCGAGGAACACGAAGAACAGGGTGTACATCCAGCCGAGCGTGGAGACCTTCCAGTCGCAGGTGGTGGTGAACAATTCGGCGAAGAAGCCGACCTCAGGACCGCACTTGATGGCTTCCTTGATGCCCAGCGCCCTCGACAATGGCAACCAGAACACCGAGAAGCCATAGGCCATGCCGATGCAGAGGTGGATGGCCAGGGCGGCCGGTGGGACGAGCCAACGATTGAAGCCAGGGCCTGCGATGGTGCGCTCTTTGTCGAGCAGACCAGCGGCAGGGGCTGGCGCGGATGCTGTCGAATCCGCCGTGGTTGTGGACATTCTTGCTCCCGGGTTTGTGAGTATCGGTATTCAAGGTCCCGCCGGGCTCGCACGGGGCTTGATGCTGCAGTGACACGCAGGCTCCGACTGTAGGCAGGGGCCGGCGTGGCGGCAATATGATGCCGCGGACATAGGCCTGTGAACAAGCAATCGCTTACATGGGCAGGAAAACGATAAGGCCGTAATTCGTGAACAAATTCACCATCAAGCCGCAGTGGACGGTGAGCCGCGAGGGCAGCGGCACGCTGATGCCGCGGCTCATCGAACTGCTGCGCCTCGTGCAGCAGCACGGCAGCCTGGCGCGTGCCTGCGAGGTGAGCGGCTTGTCGTACCGCCATGCATGGCAGATGGTGCGGCAGGGCCATGAGCTGTTCGGTGCGCCGCTGCTGCGCATGTCGCCCGGGCGCAACTCGACGCTGGCGCCGCTGGGCGAGAAGCTGGTGTGGGCCGACCACCGCATCGCGGCGCGGCTGACGCCGCTGTTCGAATCGATCGCCTCGGAACTGGAGGCCGAGATCGCGCAGGCGATGCAGGAGCCGCCGGCGGTGTTGCGGCTGCATGCGAGCCACGGGTTCTCGATCGAGATCCTGCAGCAGCAGTTGCTGGCCGACGGCATGCAGCTCGAATGGAAGTACTGCACCGCGATCGAGGCGGTGTCGGCGGTGTCGAGCTGGCAGTGCGACGTGGCGGGCGTGCACGTGCCGCAGGGCGAGTTCGAAGCGGCGGGCGTGGAGCACTACCGGCCGTGGCTGAGGCCGGGCGAGCAGATGCTGATCGATGTGAGCACGCGGCGGCAGGGCTTGATGCTGCAGAAGGGCAATCCCTTGCGAATCCAGGGCGTGTCCGACCTGGCGCGCGTGGATGTGCGCTTCGTCAGCCGGGATCCGGGGTCGGGCACGCGGCTGCTGCTCGACCTGCTGCTGCAGCAGGCGGGGGTGGACCCGGCGGGGCCGGTCGGCTATGCGCCGTGGGAGCGCACCCATGCGGCGGTGGCCGCGTACGTGGCCAGCGGCATGGCCGATGCGGGCTTCGGGGTCGAGACGGCGGCCCGGCGCTTCGATCTGGATTTCATTCCGCTGCAGACGGAGCAGTACTTCCTGTTGTGCGACGAGGCCTTCTTCGATACGCCGGCGATGCAGCAGCTGATGGCGGTGGTGGGGAGCGATGAGTTCCGGGCGGCGGCGAACCAGCTGCCGGGGTATGACGCGCGGCACGCTGGGGGGGTGCATCGGCTGGAGGATGCGTTTCCTGTCTTGCTGTGAGTTCTTGCGCGTCGCGGTGCGCCGCTCACCACCAGCCGCTCTTGTTGGGGGAAAAGATTGAAGTGACCGACGAGCATGCGAGCGTCMGCATGCTTCGTTGATTGCGTTCAGCAAGCGGGAACTGCGGACGACTGATCCATCGTCCTCAGTCTTTCACCGATCTGATCCGCCAGCCGCTGCACCGCGCGGCGATGCGCCGCAGCGATCGACGGCGCATCGGAGCCCGCCGTCTCATGCAGCCGGCTCGTGCAGGCCAGCGTGCGCACCGGCGTCGCGACCGAGGTGGCCGACCAGGCCGCTTCGATCCACGCCTCGCGTCCGAGCATCGACTCGAAGCGCTGCACCTCGATGCGCAGCCGCCAGCCGCTCGCCGGGCCGGGCTGCGTGCGCGCGTCGACTGCGTTGAAGCGCTCGGCCAGCCGCGCCATCACCGCCGCCCTCAACTCGTCGCGCAGCGGTGCGACCCAGCGCTCGCCTTCGAGCACGCGCAGGCTGTCGTCGCCGGCGCGCAGTACCCATTGAGGCTGATCGACGGCGGCCGGCACCGTCACCGGGCCGAGTTCGACAACGAGCGGTGCCGCGCTTGACGGTGCTGAAGCCGGCGACGACGACACCGCCGGCAGCAGGCTGTGAAAGCGCACCGGCGGCTGCGACGCGCAGCCCGCCATCGCGATCAACGATGCCGCGATCCACGCCCTCATCGCGCACCCTCCAGCGA
>NZ_JBFUCB010000417.1:0-5466 GCF_056405435.1 Rhizobacter sp. P1_G5
GCCCGGGCAGGGCTGGGCGGTGATCTGTACCGCATCGCCCTGCCGCGCCAGCAGTTGCCGGAACTTCTCGCTGCGCAGCGTGCCGGTGGTGGCGAGAACGCCGATGCGGCCGTTGCGGGTGGCCGCTGCGGCCGGCTTCAGCCCGGGCTCGACGCCGACGATCGGCAGCGCCGGCCAGCGCTCGCGCAGGCTCGCGACCGCCGCGGCCGTCGCGGTGTTGCACGCGACCACCAGCAGCTTCGCGCCCTGCGCCACCAGGTGCTGCGCAATGCGCTGCGAGCGCTCGACGATGAAAGCCTCGCTGCGGTCGCCATACGGCGCGTTCGCCGAATCGGCCAGGTAGCGCAGCGGCGCCTGCGGCAGCTGCCGGTGCAAGGCCCGCAGCACCGAGAGCCCGCCGAGCCCCGAATCGAACACGCCGATGCTGTCGGCGACAGGGGTCTTGGAGGGCAGCGGCACGGGCATGGCGGCGCAGTCTAGCAACGCATTCCTCGTGAACGTCGCGTCCGCGACGCGAAAACCGCCCCGACCTGTGCGAGAATAAAAATAGCACGATCGTTCTATTTCGATGCCGCAGCAGGGTCTCCCCCGGCGCCGCGCGCGGGGTGCCCGAGGCCCCGCCACTAGAATCGATCAACCCTTTCAGAGTCATCAGGAGCGTGCGAATGAAGGTATTGGTCGCGGTCAAGCGCGTTGTGGACTACAACGTCAAGGTGCGGGTCAAGAGCGATGGCAGCGGCGTGGACATCGCCAACGTCAAGATGAGCATGAACCCCTTCGACGAGATTGCCGTCGAAGAGGCGGTGCGATTGAAGGAGAAGGGCGCGGTGACCGAGGTCATCGCCGTCTCGCTCGGCGTCACGCAGTGCCAGGAGACGCTGCGCACCGCGATGGCCATCGGCGCCGATCGCGCGATCCTCGTCGAGACCACCGAAGAGTTGCAGCCGCTGGCCGTGGCCAAGCTGCTGAAGGCGCTGGTCGACAAGGAGCAGCCGGGCCTGGTGATCCTCGGCAAGCAGGCGATCGACGACGATTGCAACCAGACCGGGCAGATGCTGGCCGCGCTGGCCGACCTGCCGCAGGCCACCTTCGCGAGCAAGGTCGAGATCGCCGATGGCGCGGCGATCGTCACGCGCGAGGTCGATGGCGGCCTCGAGACGCTGAAGGTCACGCTGCCGGCGGTCGTCACGACCGACCTGCGCCTGAACGAGCCGCGCTACGTGACGCTGCCCAACATCATGAAGGCGAAGAAGAAGCCGCTCGAGGTGCTGAAGCCGTCCGATCTCGGTGTCGACGTGACGCCGCGCCTGAAGACCCTGAAGGTGAGCGAGCCGCCGAAGCGCAGCGCCGGCATCAAGGTGCCCGACGTGGCCACGCTCGTTTCCAAGCTGAAGACCGAAGCCAAGGTGATCTGACCATGACCGCACTCGTGATTGCTGAACACGACAACGCCTCGATCAAGGGCGCGACCCTCAACACCGTGACCGCAGCCGCCCAGTGCGGCGGCGAGGTGCACGTGCTCGTCGCCGGCAGCAACGCCGGTGCCGCGGCGCAGGCCGCCGCGCAGATCGCCGGCGTCACCAAGGTGCTGCATGCCGACGCCGCGTACTTCGAACACGGCCTGGCCGAGAACGTCGCGGCGCAGGTGCTGGCGGTGGCCTCGGCCTACAGCCACATCGTGTTCCCGGCCACCGCCAGCGGCAAGAACATCGCGCCGCGCGTGGCTGCCAAGCTCGATGTCGCGCAGATCAGCGACGTCACCAAGGTCGACAGCCCCGATACCTTCGAGCGCCCGATCTACGCCGGCAATGCCATCGCCACCGTGCAGAGCGCCGACAAGGTGAAGGTGCTGACGGTTCGCACGACCGGTTTCGACCCGGCCGCCGCCAGCGGCGGCTCGGCGGCGGTGGAGAGCATCGCCGCCGCGGCCGACGGCGGCAAGAGCAGCTTCGTCGGATCCGAGATCGCGAAGAACGACCGCCCCGAGCTGACGGCCGCGAAGATCATCGTCTCGGGCGGCCGCGCGCTCGGCTCCAGCGACAAGTTCAACGAGGTGCTGACGCCGCTGGCCGACAAGCTCGGCGCCGCGCTGGGTGCGAGCCGCGCCGCGGTGGACGCCGGCTACGCGCCGAACGACTGGCAGGTCGGGCAGACCGGCAAGATCGTCGCGCCGCAGCTGTACATCGCGGCCGGCATCTCGGGCGCGATCCAGCACCTGGCCGGCATGAAGGATTCGAAGGTGATCGTCGCGATCAACAAGGACCCCGAGGCACCGATCTTCAGCGTGGCCGACTATGGCCTCGAGGCTGATCTCTTCACGGCCGTGCCGGAGCTGGTGAAGGCCCTGTAAGACCCGGAGCCTGCGCCGCAAGCAGTGCCCCGCAAGCCCGTTGGCTCGATCGAATCAACGGGCTTTCTTTTGCCTGAACGAGAACAAGGAGACAACGATGAGCTACATCGCCCCCGTCAAGGACATGCTGTTCTGCATGAAGGAACTCGCCGGACTGGAGGCCGTGGCGCAGCTGCCCGGCTTCGAGGACGCCGGGCTGGAGACGGCGCAGGCGGTGCTCGAGGAATGCGCGCGCTTCAACCAGGAGGTGCTCGCGCCGCTGAACTTCGAGGGCGACAAGAACCCGTCGTCGTGGAAGGATGGCCAGGTCACCACCACGCCCGGCTTCAAGCAGGCCTTCCGCCAGTTCGCCGAAGGCGGCTGGCAGGGCTTGCAGCATCCGTCGGATTTCGGCGGGCAGAACCTGCCGAAGACGATCGGCGCGGCCTGCATCGAGATGCTCAACAGCGCCAACATGAGCTTCGCGCTGTGCCCGCTGCTGACCGATGGCGCGATCGAGGCGCTGCTCACCGCCGGCACCCCCGAGCAGCAGGCGCTGTTCCTGCCGAAGATGATCTCCGGCGAGTGGACCGGCACGATGAACCTGACCGAGCCGCAGGCCGGCTCCGACCTCGCACTGGTGCGCACGCGCGCCGAGCCGCAGCCCGACGGCAGCTACAAGATCTTCGGCACCAAGATCTTCATCACCTACGGCGAGCACGACATGGCGGGCAACATCGTCCACCTGGTGCTGGCCCGCGTGGTCGGCGCACCCGAGGGCGTGAAGGGCATCAGCCTGTTCCTGGTGCCGAAATTCCTGGTGAATGCCGACGGCTCGCTGGGCGCGCGCAACGATGCGCACTGCGTGAGCATCGAGCACAAGCTGGGCATCAAGGCCAGCCCGACCGCGGTGCTGCAGTTCGGTGACCATGGGGGGGCCGTCGGGCAATTGATCGGCCAGGAGAACCGCGGCCTCGAGTACATGTTCATCATGATGAACGCGGCCCGCTATGCSGTGGGCATGCAGGGCATCGCGGTGGCGGAGCGGGCCTACCAGAAGGCGGTGGCCTATGCGAAGGACCGCGTGCAGTCGCGCCCGGTCGACGGCTCGGTGGCCGGCAGCGCGAGCATCATCCACCACCCCGACGTGCGCCGCATGCTGATGACGATGCGCGCCCTGACCGAAGGCTGTCGCGCGATGGCGCTGACGGCCGCGGCCGCCTACGACGCCGCGCATGCGCACCCCGATGCCGAGGTGCGCCAGCAGAACCAGGCCTTCTACGAGTTCATGGTGCCGCTGGTGAAGGGCTACAGCACCGAGATGAGCCTGGAGGTGACGAGCCTCGGCGTGCAGGTGCACGGCGGCATGGGCTTCATCGAGGAGACCGGTGCGGCGCAGTACTACCGCGACGCGAAGATCCTGACCATCTACGAGGGCACGACCGCGATCCAGGCGAATGACCTGGTCGGCCGCAAGACGGCGCGCGACGGCGGCCGGACCGCGAAGGCGATCGCCGCGCAGATCGAGAAGACCGAGGCCGAGCTGGCACGGCGCGACAGCGTGGCCGCGCGTGCGGTGCTGAAGCGGCTGGCCGTGGCGCGCGAGGCCTTCGTGCAGGTGGTCGAGTTCGTGGCCGGATCGACGAAGGCGCATCCGAACGCGGTGTTCGCCGGCTCGGTGCCGTACCTGATGCTGGCCGGCAACCTGATGGCCGGCTGGCAGCTGGCGCGGGCGCTGCTGGTGGCCGAGACGCAGCTGGCCGCGAAGGAAGGGGATGCGAGCTTCCTCCAGTCCAAGGTCGCCACCGCACGCTTCTATGCCGAGCACATCCTGAGCCGCGTGCCCGGCCAGCGCGATGCCATCCTCGACGGCGCCGACAGCGTGATGGCGCTGGCGATGGACGCATTCTGATCTGTCAATTCAACGGAGACCCGCCTTGTCGCTTCCGCCCGTTCTGCAGAACCTGCCGCTGCCGGTGATCGGCTCGCCGCTGTTCATCATCAGCAACCCGAAGCTCGTGATCGAGCAGTGCAAGGCCGGCATCGTCGGCGCGATGCCGGCGCTGAACGCGCGCCCGGCCGAGCTGCTCGACGAGTGGCTGGCCGAGATCACCGAGACGCTGGCCGCGCACGACCGCGCGCACCCGGAGCGCCCGGCCGCGCCGTTCGCGATCAACCAGATCGTGCACAAGAGCAACGACCGGCTCGATCACGACATGGCGCTGTGCGCGAAGTACAAGGTGCCGGTCATCATCACCTCGCTCGGCGCGCGCACCGACGTGAACGACGCGGTGCACGCCTGGGGCGGCATCGTGCTGCACGACGTCATCAACAACTTCTTCGCGAAGAAGGCGATCGAGAAGGGCGCCGACGGGCTGATCGCGGTGGCGGCCGGTGCCGGCGGCCATGCGGGCGTGAAGAGCCCGTTCGCGTTGGTGCAGGAGATCCGCACCTGGTTCGACGGCCCGCTTGCGCTGAGCGGCTCGATCGCGAGCGGCGATGCGATCCTGGCGGCGCGGGCGATGGGTGCCGACCTGGCCTACATCGGCTCGGCCTTCATCGCGACCGACGAAGCACGCGCGAGCGACGACTACAAGCAGATGATCGTCGCCAGCAGCAGCGACGACATCGTCTACAGCAACCTCTTCACCGGCGTGCACGGCAACTACCTGAAGGGCTCGATCGTGAAGGCCGGGCTCGACCCGGAGAACCTGCCCGAGAGCGACCCGAGCAAGATGAACTTCGGCGGCGATGCGCGCAAGGCCTGGAAGGACATCTGGGGCTGCGGGCAAGGGATCGGGGCGATCGATTCGGTGGTGCCGGCGCGCGTGCTGGTGGAGCGGCTGCACGGGGAGTACGAGGCGGCGCGGCGCAGGCTGGCGGTGGCCTGAAGGGATTCGCGCCGGATCCTTCCCTGGCAATCCCGGTTGACGCTGCGGGTTCGCCGCGCGCACAGTGCCACCACGCATGTCGCGCGAGGAGACCGCCATGAAGAACATGTCCCGTCCGGCGCTGATGCTGTCCGGCGCCTTGCTGTTTTCCCTCGGCCTGGCCACCGGCCTCACCGCCCAGACGCTCACCGATTCGCCGCAGCGCGCCGAGCAGAAGCGCACCGACCTGAGCGGCACGCCCAACAT
>NZ_JBFUCB010000418.1:0-5463 GCF_056405435.1 Rhizobacter sp. P1_G5
GGCCTTGGCGGTGCTGCGGCGCTGGGCGTTGGCCGCGGTCTTGAACGGATCGAGCCCGATGCGGTTCACGGTGTCGATGAAGCGCTCGGCAGCGGTGCTGCGCTGCGCGCGGTAGGTGTCGAGCACCGCCTCGATCACGTCGGGCACCTCGTCGGCCGCGAACGACGGGCCGATCACCTTGCCGGGCGTCGACTGGTGGCCGCTGATCGCCGAGCCGTCGAGGCCGCCGAGCGTCACCTGGTACCACTCGCTGCCGTCCTTGTCGACGCCGAGGATGCCGATGTGGCCGCTGTGGTGGTGGCCGCAGGAGTTGATGCAGCCGCTGATGTGCAGGTCGATGTCGCCGATGTCGTAGAGCTCGTCGATGTCGTCGAAGCGCTCGGTGATGGCCTCGGCGATCGGGATCGAGCGGGCATTGGCGAGCGCGCAGAAATCRCCGCCGGGGCAGGCGATCATGTCGGTCAGCAGGCCGATGTTGGGCGTCGCGAAGCTGGCGGCGCGCGCGGCCTGCCAGAGGGCGAACAGGTCGCTCTCGCGCACCCACGGCAGCACCAGGTTCTGGTCGTGCGAGACGCGCAGCTCGGCCTGGCTGAAGCGCTCGGCCAGCTCGGCGGCCAGTTCCATCTGCGTGTCGGTCGCGTCGCCCGGCGCCTGGCCGGTGCGCTTGAGCGACAGCGTCACGCTGCGGTAGCCGGCCAGCTGGTGCGGGTGCACGTTGCGCTCGAGCCAGCGCTGGTAGGCGGCGGGCGCGTCGGCGGGGATGTCGATCCGGCTGTTCGCACTCGTGTTGCCAGGGACAGGTGCGACGCCGGCCGGCGTCACGAAGTGCGCCGCGACGCGGTCGAACTCGGCCTGCGGAATGATCTGCTCGGTGCCGTCGCTGTCGAGCTCGAGGATCTTCTTGAACTCCTCGGCCACGTCGTCGAGGAAGCGCTGGCCTTCGGCCTTCACCAGGATCTTGATGCGCGCCTTGTACATGTTGTCGCGCCGGCCGTAGCGGTTGTAGACCCGCACGATGGCCTCGAGGTAGACGAGGATCTGCTGCCACGGCAGGAACTCGCTGATCACCGTGCCGATGACCGGCGTGCGCCCCATGCCGCCGCCGACCAGCACCTTGAAGCCGATCTCGCCGGCCTCGTTCTTCAGCAGCTGCAGGCCGATGTCGTGCCAAGCGATCGYGGCACGGTCTTCCTTCGCGCCGCTGACGGCGATCTTGAACTTGCGCGGCAGGAACGCGAACTCGGGGTTCAGCGTGCTCCACTGGCGCAGGATCTCGCAGTAGGGGCGGGGGTCGATGACCTCGTCGGCCGCGACGCCGGCGAAGCAGTCGCTCGTGATGTTGCGGATGCAGTTGCCGCTGGTCTGGATGCCGTGCATGCTGACCGAGGCCAGCAGGTCCATCACGTCGGCCGCCTTCGGCAGCGGGATCCAGTTGTATTGGCAGTTCTGCCGCGTCGTGAAGTGGGCATAGCCGCGGTCGAACTCGCGCGCGATGCGCGCCAGCATGCGCAGCTGCGTGGCGCTCAGCTCGCCGTACGGCACCGCGATGCGGGCCATCGGCGCATGGCGCTGGATGTACCAGCCGTTCTGCAGGCGCAGGGCGCGGAACTCGTCATCGCCCAGCGTGCCGGCGAGGTTGCGCTGGAGCTGGTCGCGGAACTGGGCCGCGCGTTGCTTGACGAACTGGGTGTCGAACGGGGTGTATTGATACATCGCCTGGAGTTCGGTTCTGGGAGACCCGCGACTGTACGGGCGCTCATATATAAGCAGGAAGAACATTTTCGTTGCTTGTTTATTCGACACAGGGATAAAGCCCGGCGTCCCTAGAATCGCTGGATGCCTTCCTTTCTGACTTCCTCGTCCTGGGCCCGTGCGGCCGCCGTGGCTGCCGCCGTCCTGCTGGCCGGGTGCCAGACGGTGCCGCTGCCGCCCTCGAATCCCGCGTCCACGCCGGCCGGCAACCCGCCGGTGGTGGTCGTGCCACCGGACTCGGCCGCGTCGGCGCCGCCGCTCGTCGTGATCAAGCCGGTGCCGAAGCCGCCGCGCATCGGGCTGGCGCTGGGCGGCGGCGCGGCGCGCGGCTTTGCCCACATCGGCGTGATCCAGGTGCTGGAGGAGAACGGCATCAAGCCGGACCTGGTGGTCGGCACCTCGGCCGGCAGCCTGGTCGCGACGCTCTACGCGTCGGGCAAGAACGGGCTGGCGCTGGCGGCGATGGCCGATTCGATGGACGAGTCGGCGATCACCGACTGGGCCTTTCCCGGTCGCGGGCTGATCCGCGGCGAGGCGCTGGCGCGCTTCGTGCGCGAGGCCACCGGCGGCAAGACCATCGAGCAGATGCGCATGCCGCTCGGCATCGTCGCGACCGACCTCGACAACGGCTCTCCGGTGCTGTTCCAGCGCGGCGATGCGGGCATCGCGGTGCGCGCCTCGAGCGCGGTGCCGGCGGTGTTCCAGCCGGTGCGCATCGGCACACGCGAATACGTGGACGGCGGACTGGTGTCGCCGGTGCCGGTGCGCTTCGCGCGCCAGATGGGTGCCGAGCTGGTGATCGCGGTCGACATCTCGGCGGTGCCGGATGGTGCCGCCACCGGCGACCCGATGCGCATGCTGCTGCAGACCTTCGCGATCATGAGCCGCAGCATCAATGCCTTCGAGCTGCGCGAGGCCGACGTGGTGCTGCGGCCGAAGCTGGCCGACGTGTCGTCGGCCGATTTCGCGGCGCGCAAGCGCTCGATCCAGGCCGGGCGCGAGATCGCGCTGGCGATGATCAACGAGCTGAAGATGCGGATCGCGGCGAAGACGCACTGACAAACAAAACGGCCCGGTGTTGCCACCGGGCCGGAAGGTACCTGGAATCAGAATTCGCGCGGTACCGAGGAGACAACCTTTCAGGGAGACCGCAGGCAGGGCCCGCGGTAACTCTCAGATGAAGGGTCGCGACATAAGTTCAAGTCCTTTTTCAGATCAGGCGGCGGCGCGCTTGGTCTTCGGGGCCGATGCGGCCTTCACGGCGCTGGCGCTGATCGCTTCGATGTTGGCTTCTGCCACCTTCGCGGCCTGGCCGGCGGCCTTCTGCAGGCTTTCGTAGGCATTGCTGGTGGTCGCGACGGCCGACTTGAACAGCGCGACGACGTTCTCGGTGCCGGCCGGCGCGTTCTTCACGGCGGTGTCGACCACCGTCATGAACTTCTGCTGGGCTTCGGCGGCTTGCGCTTCGGCGACCTTGCCGATGTCGGCATTGGTGCTGGCGGYGATGTCGTACAGGTGGCGGCCGTAGGCGGCGGCCTTCTCGGCGGCCGGCTGCAGCAGGCTGGCTTGCAGCGCCAGCAGTTCCTGCGCGTCCTTCACCGACAGCGCGGCCTGGGTGTTCGCGGCGGCTTCGCCGAGCGCGGTCTTCGCGACCTGCAGGTTCAGCTCGACGAGCTTCTCGACGCCTTCGAACGCCTTGCCGGTCAGGCCGAAGAGCGTTTCGATGTTGGTCTTGTGGGCGGCGATCAATTGTTCAGCGGTCAGCATGTGGAATCTCCATGAGATAGAAAAGGGGACTGCGCCTGACACAGTGACTTTGTTGCACTGCACCATGGCGAGAAGTATACGGAGTGATCCGAGGATTACAAGTTGTTTTTGCTGCATTGCAGCAATCTAGAGGCATGTACCCATTTCGGCGCCGATCGGCACAATGCGCCGGCGATGCGCGCCTCGATGCAAGCCTTCCACTCCGACCACTTCGTGCTGCCGCTGCCCACCGGGCACCGGTTCCCGATGCAGAAGTACCGCCTGCTGCGCGAGGCCGCGGAGTCCGAGCCCGGGCTGTGCCTGCAGGAGGCGCCCGCGGCGAGCGACGGCGAACTCGCGCTGGCCCACACGCCCGACTACGTCACCGCGGTGTCCGAAGGCACGCTGAGCGCGGCCGAGCAGCGCGAGATCGGCTTTCCGTGGACGCCGCGCATGGTCGAGCGCTCGCGCCGCTCGGTCGGCGCGACGATCGCCGCGGCGCGTGCGGCCCTCACCGAGGGCGTTGCCGCGAACCTGGCCGGCGGCACCCACCACGCCCATGCGGACAAGGGCAGCGGCTATTGCGTCTTCAACGATGTGGCCGTGGCGACGCGGCTGATGCAGGCCGAATGGCACCGGCAGCACCGCACGCTGCTGCGTGTCGCGGTGATCGACCTGGACGTGCACCAGGGCAACGGCACCGCGGCGATCTTCCGCGACGACCCGACGGTGTTCACGCTGTCGCTGCACGGCGAGCGCAACTTCCCGTTCCGCAAGGAGGCGAGCGACCTCGACGTGGCCCTGCCCGACGGCTGCCGCGACGACGAGTACCTGGCCGCGCTCGATGCGGCGCTCGCCGAACTGTGGCGCCGCCATGCGCAGGGCGCGCCGGGGCTGGTGTTCTACCTCGCCGGTGCCTATCCGCACGAGGGCGATCGCCTGGGCCGCCTGAAGCTCACGTCCGCGGGCCTCGCCGAGCGCGACCGCCGCGTCTTCGCTGCCACCCGCGAGCGCGGCATCCCGGTCGCGGTCAGCATGGCCGGCGGCTACGGCCGCGAGATCGCCGACACCGTCGCGGTGCAGCTCACGACGCTGCGCGAGGCGCTGGCCAGCCGCGAGCAATGGAACAATGCAGCGCCATGACGATGCCCCAGACGCCTCCGATCCGCCCGCAACCCGAAGCGCGCAGCGCCTACCGGCACTTCACGAGCCTGTCGACCCGGTGGATGGACAACGACGCCTACGGCCACGTCAACAACGTCGTCTACTACAGCCTGTTCGACACCGCGGTGAACCGCTACCTGATCGAGGCCGGTGCGCTCGACATCCACGCCGGCGCGGTGATCGGGCTGGTGGTCGAGACCCACTGCAACTACTTCGCGCCGATCGCGTTCCCGCAGATGGTCGATGCCGGCTTGCGCGTCGCGCAGGTCGGCAGCTCCAGCGTGCGCTACGAGATCGGCCTGTTCGCCGCCGGCGAGCCGCTGTGCGCGGCACGCGGCCATTTCGTGCATGTCTACGTCGACCGCGAAACGCGCCGCCCGGCCGCGTTGCCGGCCGTTCTCATCCAAGCCCTGGAAGGATTGCGCCCGTGAGCTTGCCAACCCCCGAGCAGACTGCCCTCATCGACGCGGCGATCACCTCGCGCCGCTCGTTGCGCGCCTTCCTGCCGACGCCGATCCCGCGCGAGACCATCGAAGACATCCTGCGCGTCGCGTCGCGCGCGCCCTCGGGCACCAACACGCAGCCATGGAAGGTCTACGTGCTGACCGGCGAGCCGCTGGCGGCGCTGGGGCGCGAGATCACTGCCCTCTACGACGATCCCGAGGAGGCGGCGCAGCACCACGAGGAGTACGCCTACTACCCGGTCGAATGGCGCTCGCCCTACATCGACCGCCGCCGCAAGGTCGGCTGGGACCTGTACGGCCTGCTCGGCATCACCAAGGGCGACAAGCTGCGCATGCA
>NZ_JBFUCB010000419.1:0-5458 GCF_056405435.1 Rhizobacter sp. P1_G5
CGCGGTGGTCGCGCAGATCGCGAAGCAGGGCGGCCGCGCGATCGCGGTGCAGGGCGACGTGTCGAAGCCGGCCGACGTGAAGCGGCTGTTCGCCGAGGCCAAGCGCGCCTTCGGCAGTGTCGACGTGCTGGTCAACAATGCCGGCGTGTACCGCTTCGGTCCGCTGGACGCGATGAGCGAGGACGACTACCGCACGCAGTTCGACACCAACGTGCTCGGCACGCTGCTCGCGTCGCAGGAGGCGGCACGGCACTTCGGCGCCGCCGGCGGCAGCATCGTCAACATCGGCTCGATCGCGAGCACCGCGCGCATGCCGGGCGCCTCGGTCTACTCGGCGACCAAGGGCGCGGTCGATGCAATCACGCGGGCGCTGGCGATCGAGCTGGCGGGGCGCAACATCCGCGTCAACACGATCGCGCCGGGCGCGACCGCGACCGAAGGCCTCGCGACGATGGGCGTGACCGAGGGCTCCGACATGCAGAAGGCGATGCTCGCGGCGATTCCGGCAGGGCGCTTCGGCCGGCCGGATGACATCGGCGGCCTGGCGGTGTTCCTCGCGAGCGACGATGCGCGCTGGATCACCGGGGACCGCATCACCGCATCGGGCGGGCAGTACTGATCCCGGCGCCGACCCATACCGACATCGAATGGAACCCGATGCGTCCGCGTGGCGCGTCGGGTCGTAGGTGCAGCTTCCAACCACTCTTTGTCGACGCATTCCGATGAGAACTTTCCTGCTGACCTCCGCCGCGGCCGTGCTGGCCGGCCTGTCGATCGCGGCCTCTGCCGCACCGCCTGCCAAGGCCGATCCCGCCTCGCAGATCGAGCGCGGCCGCTACCTCGTGAAGATCGGCGGCTGCAACGACTGCCACACCGTCAACTACGGCGAGACCGGTGGCAAGGTGCCGCAGGCGCAATGGTTGACCGGCAGCCCGCTCGGCTGGAGCGGCCCGTGGGGCACGACCTACGCGCCGAACCTGCGCAACTACTTCAGCCGCGTGACGGCGGACCAGTGGGTGAAGGTGGCGCACACGATCGAGACGCGCCCGCCGATGCCGTGGTTCGTGCTGCGCGATTTCAGCGAGCCCGACCTGCGTGCGATGCATGCCTTCATCGCCTCGCTCGGTGCGAAGGGCGGCGAGTCGCCGGCGTACCTGCCGCCTGGCCGCAAGGCGAGTGGCCCGGTCGTGGTGTTCCCGGAGCCGCCGCCGGGGGCCGTTCCCGGCAAGTGATCCGGGCAGGTGATGCGGGCGGGAGACAATGCGGGCCCTTCTCCGCTGTGTCTCTTGCACATACCCCCGCCCATGCCTGCCATCGCCACCACTGCCAATGTCGTGATCATCGGGGGCGGGCCGGCCGGCCTGATGGCGGCCGAGCGCCTGGCGGCCGGCGGCGTGCAGGTCGACCTGTACGACGCGATGCCCTCGGTCGGCCGCAAGTTCCTGCTGGCCGGCAAGGGCGGGCTGAACCTGACGCACAGCGAGCCGTTGCCGGCCTTCATCGGCCGCTACGGCGCGCAGCAGGCGCAGGTGGCGCGCTGGCTCGATGYGTTCGGGCCGCAGCAGCTGCGCGAGTGGGTGGGCGGGCTCGGCGTCGATACCTTCGTCGGCAGCTCGGGCCGCGTGTTTCCCACCGACATGAAGGCGGCACCGCTGCTGCGCGCGTGGCTGCAGCGCTTGCGCGCGGCCGGCGTGCGCTTCCACATGCGGCAGCGCTGGCTGGGCTGGGCCGACGATGGCGCGCTGCGCTTCGCATCGGCCGGTGGCGAGCACGCCGTGCGCGCCGATGCGGTGCTGCTGGCGCTGGGCGGCGCGAGCTGGTCGCGGCTCGGCTCCGACGGCGCCTGGGTGCCGTGGCTCGCGCAACGCGCGGTCGACGTGGCGCCGCTGCAGCCGTCGAACTGCGGCTTCGACGTGGCAACAGCGTGGAGCGAGCATTTCCGCAGCCGCTTCGCCGGCGAGCCGCTGAAGTCGGTGGCGATCGCGCTCGACGATGGCTGGCGGCAGCCCGGCGAGTTCGTCGTCACGCAGACCGGCGTCGAAGGCAGCCTGGTGTATGCCGCGTCGGCACGGCTGCGCGACGCCATCGCCGCGCGGGGCCAGGCGAGCTTCGCGCTCGACCTGCTGCCGGCGCGCACGCTGGAATGGGTGGAAGCCGAGCTCGCGCACCCGCGCGGGCCGCGTTCGCTGTCGACGCACCTGAAGACACGCCTCGGCCTGCACGGCGTGAAGGCAAGCCTGCTGCACGAGCTGGTGCCGAAGGCGGAGATGGCCGACGTGCAGCGCCTGGCCGCGCACATCAAGGGCCTGCGCATCGTGCTCGGCGCGGCGCGGCCGATCGACGAGGCGATCAGCAGCGCCGGTGGCGTGCGTGCCGCGGCTCTGGATGAATCGCTGATGCTGCGCGCACTGCCGGGCGTGTTCGTCGCCGGCGAGATGCTCGACTGGGAAGCGCCGACCGGCGGCTACCTGCTGACCGCGACGATGGCGAGCGCGCGCGTGGCGGCGCAGGGCGCGCTCGACTGGCTCGCGAGCGCGCGCCCGGCCTGAGCGAGGGGCTCAGCGCAGGTCCGGCGTGCCGGCTGCACCGGCCATGCGGGCCTGTGTCTCCCAGCGGCGCGCCGCGTCCAGCACCGAGGCGAAGGCCTCGCCGTCCTCCAGCAGCGCCTTCTTGGTCGCCGCATCCAGCGGGTTCTCGATGCCGGTCTCGTCGCGCGGCATGCGGTCCTCGCGCACCGCCTTCAGCAGCCGCCCGATCTCGCCGGCGGCATGCGCCGGCGTCTGCAACAGCACCAGGCGCTTGCTCTTGCCCGGGTTGCTCGGCACGTGGCACGAATCGCATTCGCCCTGGCGCAAGCGCAGCGCGAGCCGCTTGTACGAGCCCTCGAGCTGGCCCAGGTAGGGGTTGTCGGCGCGGTACAGGCCGTCGAAGAGCGTGGCCTTCGGCTGCGTCCGGCCCTGCGCATCCATCCACATCCACTGGCCGCTGAAGTCCGTCGGTGCCGGCATCCTCTTCACCACGGTGACCGGCGGCTGCGTGCCGTGYACCGTGAACTGCGCCGCCTTCACGCGCCCGCGCATCGGCTCCCACCACAGCAGCACCTCGTTGGCGCCCTGGTACATCGCCCACTTCTCGGCGTCGTGCCAGAACGGGTACGGAAACTGCCCCGGCGCGAGCCGGTTGCGGAAGGCGGTCGCGAAGCGCAGCTGGAACAGCCCTTCGGAGGCGACATAGCGCACGCTGTGCTGCCCGTCGAACATGAACAGCGGCATGTAGAGCCCGGTCAGCACGTCGGGCGCGAACTGCGTCAACGAGCTGGCCTGCAGCGACAGCGCCGGATCGCGCTGGCGGCCCCACAGCACGATCCCGTCCAGCGAATCGCGCAATGCCGCATCGCCGAACAGCCCGCGCCGGCACTGCTCGAAGGCCGGCTGGTCGCCGGTGCCGGCCACCGGGCAATGGCGCGTGAAGGCGCCGGCGATCTCGGCGGCCGCGGCGCGCGCCTGGGCCCACTGTTGCGTGCTCGGCTCGCTGCCGGCGGCCCAGGCCGGCAGGCCGGCGAACCAGAGCGCGAGCCAGGCCGGCCCGCGTGTCCAGGATGCAGCCATGAGGGATCCTCCTTCGGGGTTCAGCCGACGATGCGGCCGTAGCGGTCGATCACCACCATTTCCACGTACTGCGAGCCATGCGGGTTGTCGGGCGCATAGGCGAGGCGGTAGCCGCCCAGGTCGGTGCGCAGCGACGACAGGGCGTCGCGCATCCGGCCGCGTGTCGCGCCGCCGGCCTTGACGGCAGCGCGCGCCGCCTCGACCGCGACGCGCCCGGCGATGTAGCCCTCCAGCGTCGTGACGCCCAGCGCAGCACCGCTGCCCAGCGCGGCCAGGTCGCTCTTGCACTGGCCGACCACGCCGACGCCCAGCGCCGACGGCCGCGGCACCACCAGGCTCATCACCACGCTGCGCCGCGTCGCGACCACGCCGTCGATCAGGTCCTGGCCGGCGAACGACGATGAGAAATGCATGCCCGGGTACGCGCCGTTGTGCATGTGCTCGATGATCGACAGCACCGGCGCGGCATTGGTGGTGAACATCACGCAATCGAGCCGCTGCGCCAGCAGCTGCTGCGCCACCGGCATCAGCGAGCCGGCGTTGCGGTCGATCGGCACGACGGCAACCGGCTGCACGCCGAGCCGGCCCAGCGCGTCCTCCATCGCCAGCAGGTTGGCCTTCGAGGTGTCCTTCAGGTGCACGTAGCCGATGCGCTTGAAGCCGAACTCCTTCGCGTAGCCGACCATGCGCCGGTACTCCACGTCGTAGCCGGCGCGCACGTGCACCGCGCCGGACGATGCCGCGCTGCGGATGCCCATGTTGCCGCTGGCCGTGCCGATCAGCGCGATCTGGTTCTTCTCGACCTGCGGCATGCAGGCCTCGGCCGCCGCGCCGCTGGTCAGGCCGACCAGCGCTGCGGCGCCGTCGCCGATCAGCTTCTGCACGTTGGCGATGCAGCGGTCCTTGGTGCCGCCGTCGTCGAGCACCTGCAGCTCGAAGCGCGGGCCCTTGGGGTCGGCCCGGTTGGCGGCGGCGAATGCGGCGAGGATGCCGTCGCGCACGTCGGCGCCGTAGCGCGCCTGGGCGCCGGTGAGCGATGCGCTCTGGCCCAGCGTGACGACGGTGTTGGAGGCGAATGCAAGGCGCGGGAAGCCCGCGCAGGCGGCAGCGCCGCCCAGCAAGAGGTCACGGCGTTTCATGCGGTGCCCCTTCAGCCGACGAGACGGCCGTAGCGGTCGATCGCGATCAGGTCGACATAGCGCGAGCCGTGCGTGGTGCCGGCGAACTCGACCTTGTAGCCGCCCAGGTCGCTGCGCAGGCCGGCCAGCGAATCCTTCATGCGCGCGCGGTTCAGCGTGCCGGCCTTCGCCGCCGCCAGTGCCGCCTCGACTGCGATGCGCCCGCTGATGTAGCCCTCGAGCGTCGTGATGCCCAGCCGTGCGCCGTTGTTCAGCAGGGCCAGGTCGCGCTGGCATTGCGCGACCACGTTGACGCCCATCTGCGTCGGCCGCGGCACCACCATGCTCATCACGCAGCTCTGCTTGCGCGAGGTCAGCGTGTCGATCAGGTCCTGCCCCGCGAAGGACGAGGCGTAGAACAGGCCGGCGTACTTGCCGCGCACCAGGTGGTCGATGATCTTGCCGACCGGTCCCGCATTGGCGGTGAACAGCACGCAGTCGAGGCGCGCGGCCAGCAGCTCGTTGGCGACGCCGTCGAACGACGTGGCGTTGCGGTCGATGCCGATCGACACCTTGGGCTGGATGGACAGCGCCGACAGCGCGGCGTTCATCGCCTCCATGTTGGCCTTCGAGGTGTCGTTCAGGTAGACGACCCCGATGCGCTGCATGCCGAAATCCTTGACGTAGCCGACCATGCGCTTGTACTCGGCGTCGTAGCCGGCGCGTACGTGG
>NZ_JBFUCB010000420.1:0-5457 GCF_056405435.1 Rhizobacter sp. P1_G5
CCGCGCGACCTCGGCTGGCTCGGGCGCGACCTGCTGGTGGTCGACGGCCAGAGCCGCTCGGTGCTGCGCTGGAGCGTGGCGCACGAGCCGCTGCCGCCGTTCGGCGATGCCGACAGCCGGCGCGAACTGCAGGAGGCGGCGCAGCTGCAGCAGCGGCTGACGTGGCTGCACCAGGCGCTGGTCGCCGCGGCCATCGGCGGCGTGGTCGCCGCGATCACGCTGGTGTGGCATGCGCGCAGCGGCAGCCGCTCGCGGCGCCGCATCGCGGCCACGCCGCACTGGTGGGCCGTGCTTGCCTCGGCGCTGCTGCCGGGGCTCGGCCAGTGGATGCGCGGACGCAATCCGATGGCGCTCGCCTGGTTCCTCGTGTGGTCGGTCTACACGCTGTCGATCAGCGTGCCGGTGCTGTGGAACCTGCTCGGGCCGCGCAGCGACGTGTCGGTGCAATACGCCGCCGACGTGCTGGCCGTGCAGCTGCTGATCACCGCGTTCGCGGCGCTGGAAGCGGCTCGGCGCTGAGAGGCTGGCCCGTTCGGCCGTCCYGGCGTCCACCATCTGGAGGATGACGGGCGCGCCGTTCCGGGGCACCGTGCCCGTGCGTGACAACCGGGAGAGCAGCATGCGCGTGCGCAACGAGAACGGCGGCCTGACCGCGATGGCCGTGGCAGGCACCTACGTGGTGTTGCTGGGCTGGGACATGCCCGAGGCGGCGATGCTCGCGCAAGGCGTGCTGGGCTTCGCGGTGCGGCGGCTGCGCGAGCGCGACGGCGAGCGCATCTGGCTGTCGGGCATGAAGACCTTCGAGCAGGTCGAGCCGTACCCGGTGCCCGGCGAGCCGGTGACGAGCTTCCTGCACCCGCTGCAGACCTTCCAGTGGGCGGACTACAGCGCCTCGCCCGACGAGCGCTACGTCTACACGATCGTCGCGATGAGCGGCAGCCCGGGTGCGCTCGCGCGCGGGCCCGAGGTCGACCTGGCGGTGGCGACCGAGCGCGTCGACCAGGGCAGGCACGCGGTCTTCTTCAACCGCGGCGCGATCGCCTCGCAGGAGTACGCGCGGCGTTTCCAGAACCGGCGGCCGGACGAGGTGGGGCCGTCGGCGTTCAACTGGCTGTCGCGCGGGCTGGTCGAAGGCCTGGAGAACTACATCGCCCAGGCCCAGGCCGGCGATGAACTGCTGGGCGCGTTCTTCGAGTTCAAGAGCCCGCGCATCTACACCGCACTGAAGGCCGCGAAGGCGCGCGGCGCCGTCGTCTCGGTGCTCTACGACGGCGACAGCCAGGGCGAGGGCAACGAAAAGGCGCTGGAAGGCCAGGGCATGGACGGCATGGTCAAGTCGCGCGAGCACTCGGGCGGGTTCGCGCACAACAAGTTCCTGGTGCTGCGGCAGGCGGGCGTGCCGAAGCAGGTCTGGACCGGCTCCACCAACCTGAGCGTGAACGGCATGTTCGGCCATTCGAACAATGCGCACATCGTGCGCGACGACGCGATCGCGGCCCGGTACCACCAGTACTGGCTGCTGCTCGACCGTGACGAGACGCGCAAGCCGACCGCGACGAAGGACGAGGCCCTGTCGCCGCTGCCGGCCGACGGCTCGCCGCTGGACGCGTTGTTCTCGCCGCGGCTCGGCCTGGAGGCGCTCGACTGGTACGCGGGCCTGGCGGCCGGTGCGCAGCGCGGCGTGTTCATGACCTTCGCCTTCGGCATGAACAGCCGCTTCGTGCCCTCGTACGACAAGACCGACGGCGTGCTGCGCTTCGCGCTGATGGAGAAGAAGGGCACCGGCAAGACCTACAAGGCGCAGGCCGCCGAGGTCGACCGCATCCGCCGGCATCCGAACGTGACGGTGGCCGTGGGCAACCGGGTCGAGCTGAACCTGTTCGACCGCTGGCTGGCCGAGCTCGACCGCATCGCCGACGAGGCGCACGTGCTGTACGTGCACACGAAGTACATGCTGGTGGACCCGCTCGGYGACACGCCGACCGTGGTGGTGGGCTCGGCCAACTTCTCGGCGGCATCGACCACCGACAACGACGAGAACATGCTGGTGATCCGCGGCGACACCGCGGTGGCCGATGTCTACCTCGGCGAGTTCATGCGGCTGTTCACGCACTACGCCTTCCGCGAGTCGCTGCAGTTCAAGGACGCGACCTCGCCGGCGAATGCCTTGCTGCGCAAGTACCTGGTGCCGTCGCCGGACTGGATCCACGGCGGCGGCGGTGCGGGGCAGAGCTACTTCAAGGCGGGGTCGGACCGGGCGTTGCGGCGGGTGTATTTCTCGGGGCAGTAGGCGTGACGCGCGGCTAGATCGACATCCGGTCCCGCACGCCCTCGGCTTCCATGTTCTGCCCGCGCCCGCGCTGGATGATCTCGCCGCGCTCCATCACCAGGTACTGGTCGGCGAGCTCGGCCGCGAAGTCGTAGTACTGCTCGACCAGCACGATGGCCATCGTCTTGCGGTCGGCCAGCATGCGGATCACGCGGCCGATGTCCTTGATGATGCTCGGCTGGATGCCTTCGGTCGGCTCGTCGAGGATCAGCAGCTTCGGCCCGGCCGCCAGCGCGCGCGCGATCGCCAGCTGCTGCTGCTGCCCGCCCGAGAGATCGCCGCCGCGGCGGTTGATCATCTGCTTGAGCACCGGGAACAGCTCGAACAGCTCGGCCGGCACCGGCGTGCCGCCGCGCTTGTACGCGAGGCCCATGCGCAGGTTCTCGTCGACCGTCAGCCGGCCGAAGATCTCGCGGCCCTGCGGCACGTAGCCCACGCCCTTGCGCACCCGCTCGTACGGCGTGTCGTGCGTGATGTCCTGGCCATCGAGCTGGATGCCGCCGGTCTTCACCGGCACCACGCCCATCAGGCTCTTCAGCAGCGTCGTCTTGCCCACGCCGTTGCGGCCGAGCACCACGGTCACCTCGCCGAGCTTCGCCTCGAAGCCGAGGTTGCGCAGGATGTGCGACCCCCCGTAGTACTGGTTGATGCCTTCGACTTTCAACATGATTCAGCGGCCCAGGTAGACCTCGACGACCTTGTCGTTGGATTGGACTTCCGACAGCAGCCCTTCGGCCAGCACGCTGCCCTCGTGCAGCACCGTCACCTTCTTGCCGTTGCGTCCGTTCTGCGTCAGCTCGCCGATGAACTTCATGTCGTGCTCGACCACCACCAGCGAGTGGCTGCCTTCGAGCGACAGGAACAGCTCGGCGGTGCGCTCGGTCTCTTCGTCGGTCATGCCGGCCACCGGCTCGTCGAGCAGCAGCAGCTTCGGGTCCTGCATCAGCAGCATGCCGATCTCCAGCCACTGCTTCTGCCCGTGCGACAGCAGCCCGGCGACGCGCTGCGCGCCATCCTTCAGGTGGATCAGCGCCAGCATCGCGCCGATGCGGTCGAGCTGCTCGCCGTTCAGCCGGAAGAACATCGACGAGCGCACGCCGCGGTCGGCCTTCAGCGCGAGCTCCAGGTTCTCGAACACCGTCAGCTGCTCGAACACGGTGGGCTTCTGGAACTTGCGGCCGATGCCGATCGACGCGATCTCGTTCTCGCGCAGCCGCAGCAGGTCGATGGTCGAGCCGAAGAAGGCCTTGCCGGCATCGGGCCGGGTCTTGCCGGTGATGACGTCCATCATCGTCGTCTTGCCGGCGCCGTTCGGGCCGATGATGCAGCGCAGCTCGCCGGCGCTGATGCTCAGCGACAGCGCGTTCAGCGCCTTGAAACCGTCGAAGCTGACGGTGATGTCGTCCAGGTACAGGATCGCGCCGTGCCGGGTGTCGAGCACGCCCTCCTCGACCACGCTGCCATAGCTCGCCGTTCGCCCGCCCGAGGTGCCGGGGCCGCCCTGCTGCCTGTTCGCCAGCGCCTCGCGCACGCGTGCGCCGGCCTCCATCAGCTCGGGCGTCATGCCTTCACCTCGCTCTTGTCCTTGCCGCCCAGCTTGCGCGCCAGCCCGACGATGCCCTGCGGCAGGAACAGCGTCACCGCGATGAACAGCGCGCCGAGGAAGTACAACCAGAACTCGGGGAACACTTGCGTAAACCAACTTTTTGCGCCATTGACGAAGAACGCGCCCAAGATCGGCCCGACCAGCGTGCCGCGCCCGCCCACCGCCGCCCAGATCGCGATCTCGATGCTCGCCGCCGGCGACATCTCGCCCGGGTTGATGATGCCCACCTGCGGCACGTAGAGCGCGCCCGCGATGCCGCACATCACCGCCGAGATCACCCAGATGCACAGCTTGTAGCGCAGCGGGTCGTAGCCGGTGAACATCACGCGGCTCTCGGCATCGCGGATCGCCTGCAGCACGCGGCCGAACTTGCTGCCCACCAGCCAGCGGGCAAGCAGGAAGAAGCCGATCAGCGCCAGGCCGCTCAGCACGAACAGCGTCATCCGCATCGACGGCGTCGCGATCGGGTGGCCGAGGATGCGCTTGAAGTCGGTGAAGCCGTTGTTGCCGCCGAAGCCGGTCTCGTTGCGGAAGAACAGCAGCATCGCCGCGTACGTCATCGCCTGCGTGATGATCGAGAAGTACACGCCCTTGATGCGCGAACGGAACGCGAAGAAGCCGAACACGAACGCGAGCAGCCCCGGCACCAACACGATCAGCAGCAGCGTCGCGATGAAGCTGTCGCTGAAGGCCCAGTGCCACGGCAGCGTCTTCCAGTCGAGGAACACCATGAAGTCGGGCAGGTCGGACTGGTAGTTGCCGTCGCGCCCGATCTGGCGCATCAGGTACATGCCCATCGCGTAGCCGCCGAGCGCGAAGAACACGCCGTGGCCGAGCGACAGGATGCCGGTGTAGCCCCAGATCAGGTCCATCGCCAGCGCGCAGATCGCGTAGCACATGATCTTGCCGACCAGGCTGATCGCGTAGTCGCTCAGGTGCAGCGCATTGCCGGCCGGCACGGCGAGGTTCAGCACCGGCGCCAGCACGACGACGCAGACCAGCGCAGCGAAGACGCCGCTCCAGGCCTTCATCGACAGCAGCGAGGTCGAAGGTCCGACCGGCCGCGCGGGTGTGGGAAGGATTGCGCTCATGCTTCGGCACTCCGGCCTTTCATCGCGAAGATGCCTTGCGGCCGCTTCTGGATGAAGATGACGATGAAGACCAGCACCATGATCTTCGCGAGCACGGCGCCCTGCCAGCCTTCGAGCAGCTTGTTGAGCACGCCCAGGCCGAGCGCCGCGTAGACGGTGCCCGCCAGCTGGCCGACGCCGCCGAGCACCACGACCATGAACGAATCGACGATGTAGCCCTGGCCGAGATCGGGGCCCACATTGCCGATCTGCGACAACGCGCAGCCGGCGAGGCCGGCGATGCCGGAGCCGAGCGCGAACGCGTAGGTGTCCACGCGCGCGGTGTCGACGCCCATGCAGGCGGCCATGCGGCGGTTCTGCGTGACGCCGCGCACGAACAGCCCGAGCCGGGTGCGCGAGATCAGCAAGGCCACGCCGCCCAGCACCAGCAC
>NZ_JBFUCB010000421.1:0-5449 GCF_056405435.1 Rhizobacter sp. P1_G5
GCCGCGCACTGCATCGAGCGCCGCGCTGCGGAGCTGCTGACGCTGGACGACGTGGCTGCCGCCGTCGGGCTGAGCACCTTCCACCTGATGCGCGTCTTCAAGCGCTCGATCGGCGTCACGCCGCACCAGTACCTGATGCGCGTGCGCCTGCTGCGTGCGATCGACCTGCTGCGGGACACGCAACAGCCGGTGACCTCGATCGCCTACGAATCCGGCTGGTCGGACCTGTCGAACTTCACCCGCRCGTTCCAGCGGGACGTGGGCTGCTCGCCGGGGCAGTTCCGGCGGGGCGACAGGAGGCTCCTCGACGGGGCGCCGGGCGCCTGACGTTTGGTTGCAAACGGGCGCATCTCCGTCACGGGGCGGTCAACACTGGGCGGCAGCCCCATCCCAGAATCGCGCGGCCTTCCGGCCTGACGTGAGACTGCGAGAGAACAAGATGAAAAAGGGAACCGCCCGTTTGCATGGGATCAGCAGCTTGCTGATGTCGTTGTGCTTGACCGCTTGCGGCGGATCGTCGGGCGACACGCCGGCGCCGCCGGTGGGCAATGCGCCCGCTCCTGCGCCATCTCCGGCACCGACCCCGGCGCCCGCWCCAGCACCCGCGCCCGCACCCGCACCCGCGCCAGCGCCAGCGCCAGCGCCAGCGCCCACACCCGCTCCGGCTCCTGCACCAGCACCAGCACCAGCACCAGCACCAGCACCRGCACCAGCACCAGCACCAGCACCAGCACCCACGCCGGCCCCGGCCCCGGCCCCGAGTCCTGCTCCGGCACCCGCACCCGCACCCGCACCGGCACCGGCACCGGCACCGGCACCGGCGGTGGACCAGGGCACGACCCTGACCACCTGGGCCCCCGCGGGCGCGACCGAGAAGCCCACCGTCACGCCCGGCACCTGGCGCGCCGGCGGCCCGAACCCCGAGCAGTCCGGCTTCAGGCTCGTCAAGGAGTCGGCCCACTTCGCGTTCTATTCCGACGAGACGCTCTCCGATGCCGACCTGACCCTCGCGGCCAACACGCTCGAGAACACCGTCTGGGAGAACCTGTTCAACTCCAACCTGCTGATGCCCGAGCCGTTCTACAACAAGACGGACAAGATCAAGCCGGCCATCCACATCCACTCCGGCTGGGGCCTCACCGGCGGCGCCTGGGTCGACAACCAACGGGGGCTGCACCTGGGCATGTGGATCGCCCCGGGCGCGCTGAAGGACCACTGGGGCCTGACGCACGAGTTCACGCACGGCTGGCAATCCTGGGCCGGCAACAACGGCGGCCTGGAGTGCTACCAGTCGAACACCTGCGGCTGGCTCTTCGAGAGCCACGCGAACTTCACGCCGCACCAGCTGCCCGAATACCAGGGCAACGCGCACTGCTCCGAGATGCTGCCGAACGCGCCGCACCTGTACCTGGGCTCGACGCGCGACCGCTACTGCAACTGGCAGTTCATGGAGTTCCTGAAGGACAAGTACGGCCCCGGCGCGGTCACGCAGATCTGGACGACCAGCGGCGCCGATCCGCTGACCAACATCCAGAAGTCGCGCGGCTGGACGCTGCCGCAGCTCAACGACTTCATGGGCGACTGGGCGATGCACAACGTGGTGTGGGAYTACAAGGCCACGCCCGACACCTTCCGCAGCACCTACGGCAACATCACGCTGACCGACAAGGCCGAGCGCATGCACCGGCTGATGCCGCTGGAGGCGCTGGACAGCAGCTGGGCGACCAACCGCCGCTTCGCGTCGCCGTTCTACGGCGCGCCGCAGCGCTTCGGCTACAACGTCGTGCGGCTGTACCCGACCAACGGCGCCACCACGGTGACGGTGAAGTTCCGCGGCATCAACCAGACGGGTTCCGACGCCGACTTCCGCTGGGGCCTGGTGGCCACCAACACGCAGTTCACGTCGGCCCGCTACAGCGGGTTGCAGAAGGGGCTGGATGCCGACCTGACCTTCAAGGTGAACGCGGGCGAGCCGCTGTTCCTGGTGGTGACCGCGACGCCGTCGGTGTTCAAGACGGTGGTGTGGGACCAGGCGTACGAGACGATCTGGCGCTACCCGTACATGGTCGAGCTGGCGAACGCCTGGCCGCAGGGTTTCCAGAACGGCCAGCGTGATGCCTGCCCGTCGGGCACGCTGCGTCATGCCAACGGCGGCGGCTGTGCACCGACGAGCACGCCTTCGACGGTGTACGTCGGCCCGTACGCGACGATCCTGCCGGGCGGCAGCGCCACCGGCAGCGCGCGCATCGAAGACCAGGCCATCATCGCGAACGGCTCCGTCACCGGCGGCACGGTCGGCGGGCTCAGCGTGATCGGCGTGACCGGCAGCCCGTGGGGCAACAACAGCTTCTCGGTGTCGGGCTCGGCCCAGGTGCGCACCACGTTCTACCCGCTGGGCTTCTTCGAGGCGAGCCAGGGTGCTTCGGGCACGTTGAACCTGCATGGCGATGTCGAGTACCGCGGCACGGGGCTCAACCTGAGCTCGGGCAACCGCTCCGGGTTCGTCGATGCGACGTCCAACGTGGGGTCGGCCACCGACATCAACACGAAGACGACGCTGACCTGGCGGCCCTGACCGCCGACCCCTGAGCCCCACAGCCCCCGAGGAAGCGACCATGATCCGATTCAAGCCGCTGGCCATCTGCATGGCCATCGCGGGGCTGTGTGCGCCCGCCGTTCACGCCGCCAGCCCGGTGACCCTGACCTACGTGGTCAACAACCAGTGGGGTTCGGGCTACTGCGCCACGGTGCGTGTCTCGAACCCGAACAGCGAGGCGGTGCAGTGGAGTGGCACGCTGACCGTGCCCGGGACGGTCGGCAACCTGTGGAACGGCGTGTGGAAGCAGAGCGGGTCGACGCTGGCCTTGAGCGGGGTCGAGTGGAACAGGACGCTCGCGGCGAAGGCGACGAACGAGTCGATCGGCTTCTGTGCGACCTCGGCGGCCGCGCCGGCGCCGACGCCGGCACCCGCGCCTGCGCCGACCCCTGCACCCGCGCCCGCTCCAGCCCCCACTCCTGCGCCGGCACCTGCGCCCACGCCGGCACCTGCGCCCGCGCCATCCACCGGCCCGGTCGCCGGCTCACGCCAGGTCGAGTTCCTTGACCGCGGCGTCGTGGCCGTCGCCACCGGCACCGGCGTCTTCGTCAGCTGGCGCATGCTGGGCACCGAGGCCGACAGCGTCACGTACAACCTGTACCGCAACGGCAGCAAGCTGAACGCGAGCCCGATCGCGAGCAGCACCAACTACGTCGATGCCGGCGGCAGCGCGAGCGCCAAGTACAGCGTGGCCGCGGTCGTCAACGGCGTCGAGCAGGCGCAGAGCAGCGCCACCGCGACGTGGCCGCAACAGTACCTGACCGTCAAGCTGCAACGCCCGGCCGGCGGCACCACGCCCGACGGCGTGGCCTACGACTACAGCCCGAACGACGTGAGCGTCGGCGATGTCGATGGTGACGGCGACTACGAACTGATCGTCAAGTGGGATCCGTCCAACTCGAAGGACAACTCGCAATCCGGCTACACCGGCAACGTGTTCGTCGATGCCTACAAGCTCGACGGCACGCGGCTGTGGCGCATCGACCTCGGCCGCAACATCCGCGCCGGTGCGCACTACACGCAGTTCATCGTCTACGACCTGGATGGCGACGGCCGTGCCGAGGTCGCGATGAAGACCGGCGACGGCACGATCGACGGCACCGGCGCGGTGATCGGCAGCGCCACCGCCGACCACCGCAACAGCACCGGCTACATCCTGAGCGGCCCCGAGTACCTGACCGTCTTCAACGGCCTGACCGGCAAGGCGATGGCGACCACCGCGTACGTGCCGGCACGCGGCACGGTGTCGAGCTGGGGCGACAGCTACGGCAACCGGGTCGACCGCTTCCTCGCCGGCGTGGCGTACCTCGACGGCCAGCGGCCGAGCCTGGTCATGAGCCGCGGCTACTACACCCGCGCGGTGATCGCGGCCTGGGACTGGCGCGACGGCAAGCTCGCCTCGCGCTGGACCTTCGACTCCAGCACCAGCGGCAACGCGGCGTACCGCGGGCAGGGCGCGCACAGCCTGGTGATCGCCGACGTGAACGGCGACGGCAAGGACGACATCGTGTTCGGCGCCGCCGCGATCGATTCCAGCGGCAAGGGCCTGTATTCCACCGGACTCGGCCATGGCGATGCGCTGCACGTGAGCGATTTCGACCCGGCGCGCCCCGGCAAGGAGGTGATGATGGTCCACGAGGAGCCGGGCAGCTACGGTGCGCACGGCGTGGAGATGCACGACGCGGCCACCGGCAGGATCCTGTGGAGCCTGCCGGGCGGCGGGGCCGACGTGGGCCGCGGCGTCGTGATGGATGTCGATCCGCGCTACCCGGGCGCCGAGAGCTGGGCCACGGTGGGCGGGCTGACCAGCGCGAAGGGCGAGTCGATCTCGGACCGCCGTCCGTCGCGTGTCAACTTCGGCGTGTACTGGGATGGCGACCTGCTGCGCGAGCTGCTCGACGGCACGACCATCGACAAGTGGAATCCGGCCACCGAGAAGATCGACCGGCTGCTGACCGCGTCGAACTACAACGCCGCGTCGAACAACACGACGAAGGCGACGCCGAACCTCTCGGCCGACCTGTTCGGCGACTGGCGCGAGGAGGTGATCTGGCGCAACGCCAACAACAGCGAGCTGATGATCTTCACGACGACGATCCCGACCACCGAACGGCTTCGCACGCTGATGCACGACACGCAGTACCGCTCGGCGATCGCGAACCAGAACTCGGCCTACAACCAACCGCCGAACACCAGCTTCTTCCTCGGAGCGGGGATGGGCAAGCCGGCGCAGCCGAAGGTGTATGTGCCGCAGGTGAAGTGAGGGTCACTGCGGTCACCGCAGATCCCTGCGGTCACTGACATCACTGCGTGGTGGCGGCCGACTCGTTGATTGCCGGGCCGGCGTAGATGCCGGCATCGCTCGCCGGTGCGGCGGGGGCGGTGTCGGCGACGAGGCCGCCCGATGCGGTGAAGGCGCCGGCATCGGGGGCGTTGGCGCCCAGCATCGGTGTCAGGCACAGCACGAGGGCGAGGACGCCGGATCCGGCGGCGATGGCGATGAAGCGGCGGGTGAGGTCGTTCGAGGTTTGCATGGTGGGCTCCCTGTTGATGAAGCCCGCAAGGATGCCCACGTCCGGTATCGCCGATGTTTCAGCGGTGTCGCAGTTGTTGCAGCACATCTGCCGTTACCGAGCCCTCGATTGCGGACTGCACTGCCACCCTCACGGCTCACATCACTGCCGACTTCACTGTGCAAGGTGGCTCCCGAGCCCGTCGAACGTGTCGATCGGGAACCCCACCCATTCACTGCTCAGGTCCCACGCCGCCGGTGCCGTGGCCGGCACGCTGCCGTGCACGATGCCCGGCTTGCGGCGTAGCGTGCGGTCGAGCGTCGTCAGCGTGCTGCTGGTC